>JAEWAD010000134.1 GCA_023391905.1 Pseudomonadota bacterium
GCCCGTGCCCGCATCGAGCGGGCTCGGCGTCAGGTGGCGGCGCTGGTCGGCGCGGATCCGACGCGGGTGATCTTCACCTCGGGCGGCACGGAAGCGAACGTCACGGCGCTGTCACCGCTCATGCGGGTCGGCGCGGCGGAGATTGCGATCGATGCGCTGCTGGTCGGCGCGACGGAGCATCCTTCCGTGCTCGCCGGCGGCCGCTTCGGCGCCGATCGCGTGCAGACGATCGCCGTCGATGGCGCCGGCCGGCTCGACCTGGCCGACCTCGAGGCGAAGCTCGCGGCGCTGGCCGGTGAGGGCAAGCGCGCGCTCGTCTCCGTCATGCTGGCGAACAACGAGACCGGTACGATCCAGCCGGTGGCGGCGATCGCGGCGCTGGCGCGGCGCTTCGGCGCGCTGGTCCATACCGACGCGATCCAGGCGGCGGGCCGCATCCCGGTCGATGTCGCGGCGCTCGGCGTCGATCTCCTGACGCTGTCGGCGCACAAGCTGGGCGGGCCGCAGGGCGCCGGCGCGCTGGTGCTCGGCGGCGACCTTGTGTCGCCCCGGCCGCTGGTCGTCGGCGGCGGGCAGGAAAAATACAGCCGCGCCGGCACGGAGAACGTGGCGGCGATCACCGGCTTCGGCGTGGCGGCGGAACTCGCCCGCGCCGATCTCGGCCGGCGGCAGGAATGGGCGGGCTGGCGTGACCAGATCGCCGAAGCGGCCGCTCCGGCCGTGCTCTTGAGCGGGGAGGCCGAGCGGCTCCCCCAGACGCTGTCGCTCAGCGTCGACGGTCTCGCAGCGGAAACGCTGGTGATCGCGCTCGATCTCGAAGGTGTCGCGGTTTCGGCCGGTTCGGCGTGTTCTTCGGGAAAAGTCGGTGTTTCGCATGTGATGCGGGCCATGAACGTGCCCGAATCGCAGGCGAAGGCCGCGATCCGCGTCAGTTTCGGATGGGAAACCACCGAAGCCGACATACGTAGATTTACGGAGGTCTGGGGACGTGTCATGAGACGGCTCGCGCCGGGCGTGACACGCGCCGCATGACAACGCACTCAACCCGCGGTCCTTGAAACCGCTGTGGATGGAGTAGGGAATGGTTGCAGTTCAGGAGACCGTCGATCAGGTCCGCCAGATCGACGTCGATCAGTACAAGTACGGCTTCGTCACCGATATCGAGACCGAACTCGCCCCCAAGGGCCTGTCGGAGGATATCGTCCGCTTCATTTCGGCCAAGAAGAACGAGCCGGAATGGATGCTCGAATGGCGGCTCGACGCCTATCGGCGCTGGCTGACCATGACGGAGCCGACCTGGTCGCGCGTCCACTATCCGAAGATCGACTTCGAGGACCTGCATTATTACGCGGCGCCGAAGAGCACCGCCGGTCCGAAGTCGCTCGACGAGGTCGATCCCGAGCTGCTCGCCACCTATGAGAAGCTGGGCATCCCGCTGCGCGAGCGCGAGATCCTGGCCGGCGTCGAGGGCGCGGGATCGCGCGTCGCCGTCGACGCGGTGTTCGACTCCGTCTCGGTCGTCACGACCTTCAAGGACGAGCTGAAGAAGGCCGGCGTCATCTTCTGTTCGATTTCCGAGGCGATCCGCGAATATCCGGAGATCGTGAAGAAGTATCTCGGCTCCGTCGTGCCGGTGACCGACAATTTCTACGCGACGCTGAACTCGGCCGTCTTCTCGGACGGTTCGTTCGTCTACGTGCCGGAGGGCGTCCGCTGCCCGATGGAGCTGTCGACCTATTTCCGCATCAACGAGCGGAATACGGGCCAGTTCGAGCGCACGCTGATCATCGCCGAGAAGGGGGCCTACGTCTCCTATCTCGAGGGCTGCACGGCGCCGATGCGCGACGAGAACCAGCTGCATGCGGCGGTCGTCGAGCTGGTCGCGCTGGACGATGCCGAGATCAAGTACTCCACCGTCCAGAACTGGTATCCGGGCGACAAGGAAGGCAAGGGCGGCATCTACAACTTCGTGACCAAGCGCGGCGATTGCCGTGGCGACCGCTCGAAGATCTCGTGGACGCAGGTCGAGACCGGCTCGGCGATCACCTGGAAGTATCCGTCCTGCATCCTGCGCGGCGACGACAGCCAGGGCGAGTTCTATTCGATCGCGGTTTCGAACGGCTACCAGCAGGTCGACAGCGGCACCAAGATGCTGCATCTCGGCAAGAACACGAAGAGCCGGATCATCTCGAAGGGCATCGCCGCCGGCCGCTCCGACAACACCTATCGCGGCCTCGTCTCGGCGCACCGCAAGGCGTCGGGCGCGCGCAATTTCACCAATTGCGACAGCTTGCTGATCGGCGACCAGTGCGGCGCGCACACCGTGCCCTACATCGAGTCGAAGAACGCCAGCGCGGTGTTCGAGCATGAGGCGACGACGTCGAAGATCGCCGACGACCAGCTGTTCTATTGCCTCCAGCGCGGACTTTCGTCCGAGGAGGCCGTGGCGCTGATCGTCAACGGCTTCGTCAAGGACGTCATCCAGCAGCTGCCGATGGAATTCGCGGTCGAGGCCCAGAAGCTGATCTCGATCAGCCTCGAAGGGTCGGTCGGCTAACGCCCCAGTCTTGTCGAACCCTCCCCGGGAGCGGGGAGGGTCGGGATGCCACAGGCGTTTCCGGCCGGTCGCGGCCCGTCCGCTGCTTGGACCATCACCCGGAAATGCGCGCGTCCCGATCGCCCTGGCGGCGGTTCGGAAACACGAATTGAACGGAACAAAACTATGCTCGAGATCAAGAACCTGCACGCTTCCATCGACGGCAAGGAGATCCTGCGCGGCGTCGATCTGGTCGTCCCGACCGGCGAGGTCCATGCGATCATGGGGCCGAACGGCTCCGGCAAGTCGACGCTGTCCTACGTGCTGGCCGGCCGCGACGGTTATGACGTCACCGAAGGCGAGATCATCTTCGACGGCGAGAACATCGTCGAGACGGCGCCGGAAGAGCGCGCCTCGGCGGGCGTCTTCCTCGCCTTCCAGTATCCGCTGGAGATCCCCGGCGTCGCCACCATGACCTTCCTGAAGGCCGCTCTCAACGCGCAGCGCAAGGCGCGCGGCGAGGACGAGCTGACCACGCCGGACTTCATGCGCCGCGTGAAGGCCGCCTCGGAAAAGCTGAACGTGACTCAGGAAATGCTCCGTCGTCCGCTCAATGTCGGCTTCTCCGGCGGCGAGAAGAAGCGGAACGAGATCCTGCAGATGGCGCTGCTCGAGCCGAAGCTGGCGATCCTCGACGAGACCGATTCCGGCCTCGACATCGACGCGCTCCGCGTCGTCTCCGAGGGCGTCAACGCGCTCCGTTCGCCGGATCGCTCGATGCTGGTCATCACCCACTACCAGCGCCTGCTCGATCACATCGTGCCCGACAAGGTGCATGTGATGTCGGCCGGCCGCATCGTCCGCACCGGTGGTCCGGAGCTGGCGCTCGAACTGGAAGCCAAGGGTTACGCCGACTACGCCGGCGAGCCGGCCTGAGCGGGGAGGGTTATTCATGAACGCCGAACCGCGCATCCTGCGCACCCAGGCTGAAGACACGCTGGCGCTCGAATTCGCCGCCGCCCGGACCCGCCTGCCGGGCTCGCCGTCGGTCGCCGCCGCGCGCGAGGTCGCCTTCGCCGATTTCCAGAAGGCCGGCCTGCCGCATCGCCGCACCGAGCCCTGGCGCTACACCGACCTGCGTGCCCTGCTTCGGACCGTGCCGCCGCTCGTCAGCGAGCGGGCCGAGCTGCCCGCCATCGCCGATCCGCTGGCCGGCCTCGACCGCGCCCGCCTCGTCGTCGTCGACGGCGCCTACCGGCCGGAGCTTTCCGACCTTTCGGGCATCGACGGCGTGACGGTCCGGCCGCTCGCCGAGCTGTTGCGCGAAGGTGACGAACGGATCGGCCAGCAGATCGCCACGCTCAACGACGCCGTGGTGTCGCTCAACGCGGCGCTGATGACCGGTGGTGTTGCGATCGATGTTCCGGCGGGCGCGAAGATCGCGCGCGCCATCGAGATCGCGCATGTCACCACCGGCCTGCTGCAGACCCACACCCGCAACCTCGTCACGATCGGCGCCGATGCCTCGGCGCGCATCCTCGAGACGCATGTCGGCCCGGCCGACAGCGCCTACCAGGCGAACATCGTCACCGAGGCGACGGTCGGCGACCGCGCCAAGGCGATCTGGGCCAAGCTGCAGCTCGAGGGCGCCGCCGCCGTGCATCTCGGCACCTTCTCGGTGTCGATCGGCGAGGAGACCGAGTTCGATCATCTGACGCTGATGACCGGTGCCTCGATCTCGCGTTCGCAGACCTTCCTGGCGTTTGCCGGCGAGAATGCGCGCGCGGGGCTCTTCGGCGCCACCATGGTGCGCGGCAAGCAGCACGCCGACATCGCGCTCACCGTCGACCACGCCGTCCCGAACTGCGCCAGCCGCGAGCTGTTCAAGGCGGTCATGGACGAGCGTTCGGAAGGCGTCTTCCAGGGGCGCATCAACGTGCGTCCCGCCGCGCAGAAGACCGATGGCCGGATGATGACGCAGGGCCTCCTGCTGTCGGAGGACGCCTCGTTCTTCGTCAAGCCGGAGCTCGAGATCTTCGCCGACGACGTCCAGTGCGCGCATGGCGCGACCAGCGGCGAGATCGACGAGGACATCCTGTTCTACCTGCTGTCGCGCGGCATCTCGCGACCCGAGGCCGAGACGCTGCTCGTGACGGCGTTCCTGGCCGAGGCGATCGAGGGGCTGGGCGACGAGGCCATCGGCGACGCCTTCGAGGTGATCGCCCGTGATTGGCTCGCGAACCGTGGGCAAGAGGCGAAATGAGCGAACTGGGTGCCTATGACGTTCAGGCGATACGGCGCGATTTTCCGATCCTTTCGAGGACGGTCTATGGCAAGCCGCTCGTCTATCTCGACAATGGCGCCTCCGCGCAGAAGCCGCAGGCGATGCTGGACGCGGTGACCAAGGCGTATTCGGAAGACTACGCCAACGTCCATCGCGGCCTGCATTACCTGTCCAATGTCGCGACCGACGCCTATGAGGCGTCGCGCGAAACCGTGCGCCGCTTCCTGAACGCGGGCTCGGTGGACGAGATCCTCTTCACGCGCTCGTCGACGGAGGCGATCAACCTGGTCGCCTCCTCGTTCGGCGCGATGGAGATCGGCGAGGGTGACGAGATCATCCTCTCCATTCTCGAGCACCACTCCAACATCGTGCCCTGGCACTTCCTCCGCGAGCGCAAGGGCGCGGTGATCAAGTGGGCGCCGATCGCCGACGACGGCACCTTCCTGCTCGACGAGTTCGAGAAGCTGATCACGCCGAGGACCAAGATCGTCGCGATCACCCATATGTCGAACGTCACCGGGACGATCGTCCCGATCAAGGACGTGATCCGCATCGCCCACGCCCACGGCGTCAAGGTGCTGGTCGACGGCAGCCAGGGCGCCGTGCACCTGCCGGTCGACGTGCGCGATCTCGACGTCGATTTCTACTGCGTCACCGGCCACAAGCTGTACGGCCCGACCGGCATCGGCGTGCTCTATGGCAAGAAGGCGCTGCTCGAGGTGATGCCGCCCTTCCTCGGCGGCGGCGAGATGATCCGCGACGTCACCGAGGACAACGTCACCTATGGCGTGCCGCCGCACCGCTTCGAGGCGGGCACGCCGCCGATCGTCCAGGCGATCGGCCTCGGCGCGTCGCTCGACTACATGGAGCGGATCGGTCGCGATCGCATCCTGGCGCATGAGGAAGCCTTGCGCGACTACGCGCATGAGCGGCTCTCGGCGATCAACAGCCTGAAGATCTTCGGCACCACGAAGGACAAGGGCGCGATCGTCTCGTTCGAGATGGCGGGCGCGCACGCGCATGACGTCTCGACCATCATCGACCGCGAGGGCGTCGCCGTCCGCGCCGGAACCCACTGCGCCCAGCCGCTCTTGCAGCGCTTCGGCGTCACCTCCACATGTCGGGCGTCATTCGGTCTCTACAACACCACCGAAGAGGTCGACCGCCTTGCCGATGCGCTGATCAAGGCGCATGCTTTCTTCGCATGAGGACCTGAAATGGACGACGCCACGCTGATCAGCGAAGAGAAGACCGAGGCGGTCGCGGAGAGCGCGGCCGCGCCGGCGTCCGCCATTCCGGCCGACGAGCTGGAGCGCCTTTCCGGCGACATCGTCGCGGCGCTGAAGACAGTCTATGACCCGGAGATCCCGGCCGACATCTACGAGCTCGGCCTGATCTACAAGATCGACATCGACGACGACCGCAATGTCGCGATCGAGATGACGCTGACCGCGCCGGGCTGCCCGGTGGCGGGCGAGATGCCGGGCTGGGTCGAGAACGCCGTCGGCGCCGTTCCCGGCGTCGGCCGCGTCGACGTCACCATGACCTTCGATCCGCCCTGGTCGCAGGACCGCATGTCGGACGAGGCGCGCGTCGCGCTCGACTGGTACTGAGGCCTCGCCATGGGCAAGGCGCCGCCGATCACCGGGGTGCTGGAGACGGCGATCTATGTCGACGACATCGCGCGCGCCGCGGCCTTCTACCGCGACATCCTCGGCCTGCGCGCCCTGATCGAGGACGACCGGCTGGTCGCCTTCGACGCCGGGCCGGCGAGCGTGCTGCTCCTGTTCCGGCGCGGCGCCACGCTGAAGGACGTCGTCCTGCCCGGCGGCACGATCCCCGCGCATGACGGCTCGGGGCCGTATCATTTCGCGCTCCGCATTCCGAAGGCGGCTCTCGCGCCCTGGCGCGACCACCTGAAGGCGAAGGGCGTCGCCATCACCGCCGAGATGGCGTGGCCGGCCGGCGGCGAGAGCCTCTATTTCAACGATCCCGACGGCCATGTGGTCGAGCTCGCCACGCCGGGCATATGGTCGAACGATTCCGAACTGCCGGCCGGCGCCTTGCAGAACGGGATCTAAGGGCCGATCTTAAGGGCCGGAAGAGGCGCTTCGCGCCGCGAACTGGAGAATTGCCATGGGCGTCCGTTCACGCTTCGCCGTGATGACCCTGACCGAAGCCGCCGCCGAGCGGATCCGCGAGATTGTCGAGGATTCCGACGAGCCCGTGCAGGGCCTGCGCATCGGCGTCAAGAAGGGCGGCTGCGCCGGCATGGAATATACCATGAAGGCGGTCGCCGATCCCGACCCGAAGGACGAGCGCATCGAGGCGCATGGCGCGACCGTGTTCGTCGATCCGGCCGCCGTGCTCTACCTGCTCGGCAGCGTCATGGATTTCGAGACGACCAAGCTCCGCTCCGGCTTCGTGTTCAAGAACCCGAACGAGGTCTCGGCCTGCGGTTGCGGCGAGTCCGTCATGCTGAAGCCGGCCGATCCCGCCGACGCGTCGGCCACGGCCGGCTGAACGTTTCCATTCCGCTACCGGAACGCTAACAGGCGGCGTGCTGTTAACCGCCCGATTCCTGTCGCGCCGATTTTCCCCGCGTCCAACATGGAGATTGGTTTGTCGAGCCTCTTCGAGCGTCTGAAGTCCGATGCCGCCGCCGATTGGCAGGCCTATGTCCGCCATCCCTTCGTCCTCGGCCTCGGCGACGGCACGCTGCCGAAGGCGAGCTTCCAGCACTATCTGGTGCAGGACTATCTGTTCCTGATCGAGTTCGCCCGCGCCTATGCGATCGGCGTCTACAAGGCGCCGAACCCGGCGGAGATGCGCAAGGCCTCGGAAGGGATGCACTCCATCCTGAACGAGACCAATCTGCATCTGAAGCTCTGCGCCGAGTGGGGGCTTTCGCGCGAAGCCGTTGAAAAGACGAAGGAAGCGCGCGCCACGGTGGCCTATACGCGCTTCGTCCAGGAGGCGGGACTGCGCGGCGACATGCTCGATCTCGTCGTGGCGCTGTCGCCCTGTGTCGTCGGCTATGCCGAGATCGGCACCGCGCTGGCCGCCTCCGGCAAGGGCCTCGACGGCAGCAATCCCTACACCGCCTGGATCCGCGAATATGAAGGCGAGGGCTTCCAGGCCGTGGCGCAGGCGAGCCTTGCCCAGATCGACCGTCTCGCGGCATTGTCGCTGACCGAGGCCCGCTATCCGCGCCTGCTCGAAATCTTCCGCCAGGCCACGCGGCTGGAGGCCGATTTCTGGCAGATGGGGCTCTCCATCGCCGACTGAGGACGCCCATGACGGCCGATCTCGACTATCTCTCCGAGTTGTTCGAGCCGGTCGGCCGGGTATCCATCCGGCGGATGTTCGGCGGTCTCGGCTTCTTCCGCGACGGGTTGATGTTCGGCATCTGGCAGGACGACACGATCTACCTGAAGGCGGATGACGCGACGCGTCCCGCCTTCGAGGCGGAGGGCTGCGGGCCCTTCGTCTATGGTTCGAAGAACGGTCGCGAGACGGCGCTCGGCTACTATCGGCTGCCCGAGCGCCTGCTCGACGACACGGACGAACTGCGCGACTGGGCGCTGGCGGCGATCGAGGTCGCCGTCCGAGCCAACGCCGCCAAGCCGTTGAAACAGCGGAAATAGCGAGACGGTCTCAGGGCGAGAGCGGGAGCGCCTTCAGCTCCTTGCGGGCCGTACCGAACGTGCCGAGCTGATAGACCGAGGCACCGACCGGCTGGAAGGTGAACGCCTCGAACGGCTCGGCCAGCATCTTGTTCAGGAAGGTTTCCTCCGCGACGCCGATCGTCACATGCGGATTGAAATGCTTGCCCGCCGCGACCTTGGTGAAGCCCGAGACATATTCGATCAGCGACTTCTGGATGTCCTTTCCGCCGTCTTCACTGAAGAACGCCGCGGGTGTCCCCTTCTTCACCGTGTAGGGCGTGACGGCCCTGATGAGCTCGTCCTGCAGCCGGTGCAGCTCCGCGGTCGGCTCGACGACGATCCCGGCCAGGCCGTCGGGCGGCGAGGGGATGTAGTAATACTTGACCGCCTTCAGCGTCCACGTCGTCGGCTTCTCCTTGCTCAGCACCGCGTCGGCCGCCGCATAGACCTTGTCGAGATCGTTCGTACGGACGAACTGCTGCAGCAGGGTGACGTGCGGGTGGTGCGTCGCGTCGAGCGAAAATCCCTTCGGGAAGGACTTCAGCAATTGCGCATTGGCGTCCTTCGCGTGCTGAAGCATCGTCGCGTCGGGCTCGAGCGCGATGTCGATCGCCGTGACGGATTCGGCTTTCGCGCTCATGGCCGGGTTCGGCGCGAGCGCGACCGACAGCCCGAGCCCGGCCACCATGCCGGCCAGGAGCCGGGCTGGTGCGACACCGCAGCATTTCGAGGATACGAGGCCGTTTGCCTGGACAGCATTGCTCATCGCTCTTCTCCCGCAATCCTTGCTGGTCCGCAGCGGAAGCTGATGGCTGCGCCCTCCAAGAAATGGGCGCAGACATGCGGTTTCAAGCTGCTTCACGCGATTGTTTGGGAGAGGACGGAGTCAGTCGCTGCTCGCCCCCTCTCCCGCTTGCGGGAGAGGGCTTTTCCGCCGGCGGCATTGGCGCAGGTCTATTCACCAGCCTCCGCCTGGACGCCCTCTCCCGATTGCGGGAGAGGGCTGGGGTGAGGGGCCTTCGCCTGCAGGGCCAGCTGTGTCACCGCCGTGTTGTCGATCTTGCCGGAGCCGAGCAACGGCAGCTGTTCGACGAAAAGCACGGTGCGCGGCAGCATGATCTCGGAGAGGCCGCGACCGCGGATGAAGCGCTGGAACTCCGCGAGATCCGCGTCGGGGCGCTCCGTCACCAGCACGATCTCCTCGCCCTTGCGCTCATGCGGCACGGCGGCGGCGGCCGTCGCGTGGTGGGGCCAGAACTCGCCGGCAAGCGCCTCGATCGAGGCCAGCGACACCATCTCGCCGCCGACCTTGGCGAAGCGCTTGGCGCGGCCCGAAATCGTGATGAAGCCGTCGTCGAGGGTGACGATGTCGCCGGTGTCGTACCAGCCGTCGACCGGCGGCTCGAGTTGCCCGGGCGCCTCGGCGCGATAATAGCCGCGCATGACGTTGGCGCCGCGCACCAGCAGCCTGCCGCCTTCGTCGATCCCGGCGACCGGCTCCAGCTTCGTCTCGATGCCCGGCAGCGCGCGCCCGACCGAGCCGGGACGGTTCGCCATCGGCGTGTTGATCGCGATGACCGGCGCCGTCTCCGTCGTGCCATAGCCTTCCAGCAGGCGAATGCCGAACTTCTCCGCCCAGACGCGGCGCGTCTCCGGCTTCACCCGCTCGGCGCCGGCGAAGACGTAGCGGATCGAATAGAAGTCATAAGGGTGCGCCATGCGGGCATAGCCGGCGAGGAAGGTGTCGGTGCCGAACAGGATCGTCGCGTTCACGTCATAGGCCATCTCCGGCACGATCCGGTAGTGCAGCGGCGAGGGGTAGAGCATCTGCCGGACGCCGGAGAAGAGCGGCAGCAGGCAGCCCGCCGTCAGCCCGAAGGCGTGGAAGAGCGGCAGCGCGTTCAGCACCACGTCCTCGCCGGAGAAGTCGATCACGCTGGCGATCTGCTGCCGGTTCGCCTGGATGGCGTGGTGGCTGAGCGAGACGCCCTTCGGCGTGCCCTCGGAACCCGAGGTGAAGAGCACGACGGCTTCGGCCTCGGGATCGGTCGGCCGCTGGAAGGCGACGCGGCTCAGGAAGCGCGGCGCGACGCCGCCGGCCATGGCGAAGAGCTTGCGGCCAAGGCCGATCTCGCCGCGGAGATCCTCCAGATAGACGATGCGGGCCCGCTCGCCGATTGCGTTGATGAGCGGCTGCAGCCGGCCCTTCTCGATGAACTGGCGCGAGGTCAGGACGAGCTTCACCTCGGCCGCGCGGCAGGCCGCCTCGACGGAGGCGGGCCCGGCGGAGAAGTTGAGCATGGCCGGGATGCGGCCCGTGACCTGCAGCGCGAAGAAGGTGACGACGGCGGCCGTCGTATTCGGCAGCAGCACGCCGACCCGCTCGCCGGGCTCGCTCATCGCGGCGAAGGATTTGCCGAGCGCGAAGGCGCCGCGAAGGATCGCGGTGTAGCCGACAGGATTTCGCGTGACGTCCTCGATCAGCGGCCGCTTGCCGTTGATGTGGCGGGCGCGCAGCAATCCGTCGAACAATGTCTCGGCGGCCGGGCTGGTCTCGTAGACCATCTCGGTCATGATCGCCTGCAGATGGTGCCCGGCCTCGTGCCGGCGCTTGCGGCCGACCAGGCCCGGCGTCAGCTCGATCCGGCGCGGGGGCAGCACGGTCATCGAGATCTCGGGGAACAGCCGCTGCCGCACCTTGCCCTTCAGGCGCGAGAAGATCGTGTACTGGGCGCCGTCGATGCGGACGGGGATGATCGGCACGTCGGAGAGGGCGGCGATCATCGCCGGACCGTCATAGACCTTCATCAGCGCGCCGGTGACGGTGATGCGTCCCTCCGGGAAGATCACCAGCCGGCGGCCTTCCTTGACCAGCTTCACCATCCTGCGGACGGTGAAGGGGCTGGTCGGATCGACCGGTACGAGGTCGAAGAACAGGAAGGCCGGTTTCACCCACCAGCGGGTGGCGACGTATTTGTTGATCGCGAAGACCGGCTTGCCCGGCAGCATGCAGCCGATCAGCACCGCGTCGATGAACGAGGTATGGTTGACGACCACCACGGCGGCGTCGTCTCCCTCGCCATAGTTCTCGAGGCCCTTCACGCGGGCGCGGAAGAGGATCTGCATCAGGCGGTGGCCGATCGCCTTGATCAGCTCGTCCGGCACGAATTTCAGGCAGATGACGGCGGCGACCACGTTGGCGAGGCCGAGCCAGAACAGCAGCTGCAGCGTGGTGACGCCGGCGGCGAGCAGGCCGGCGGCGAGTCCGGTGCCGATCACCATCAGCGCCGAGTTCATGATGTTGTTGCCGGCGATCGCGGCCGAGCGCTCGCGCTCGTCGGCACGCGATTGCAGCAGCGCATAGAGCGGCACGGTGAAGAGGCCGCCGCCGAAGGCGATTCCGACGAGGTCGACGAGCACGCGGATGCCCGGCCATGTCGTGATGAAGGCGCCGAAATCGAGCGCGCCGCCGGCGCCGACCGCGCCGAGCGCTGTCGCGGCGTGCGACAGGTCGACCATGAAGGCCGCCATGACCAGCGCGCCGATCGGCGTATGCCGGGCCGAAATGCGGCCGGCGAGCAGTTTTGACGTCGCGGCGGAGCCGAGCGCGATGCCGAACACGAAGGCGGCGACCAGCAGGTTGGCGACGATCTCGTCGACCTTCAGCGTCGACTTCGCGAAGTCGGGGAACACCGACATCACGATCAGGCCGATCATCCAGAACCACGAGATGCCGGAGACGGCCAGGAACAGGGTGCGCTTGCGACGGATCGCGGCGAAGGAGGCGCGGCTCGAGCCGATCAGCGAGAAGTGGAAGCGGCCGGCGCCCGGCGCCGGCGGCGCGGAGGGCACGAAAAAGGCGGCAACGGCGCCGACGAGCGCGACCGAGACCAGGCCGACGATGGCGATCCACTTGCCGCCGAGGCCGACGGTGAGCCCGCCGAACAGCGTGCCGAGCAGGATGGCGACGAAGGTCGAGCCCTCGAACAGCGCATTGGCGGCGACGAGGCGCTCGCGGCTGACGAGCTGCGGCAGCATCGAGTATTTGGCCGGACCGAAGATCGTCGACTGCACGGCGTAGAAGAACATGCCGAGCAGGGCGAGCGGCGCCGAGTGGATCATGATGGCGTAGGCGGAGAGGAGGGCGAGCCCGACCTCGGCCAGCCGCGTCCAGCGCACGACCAGCTTCTTGTCGACCGTGTCGGAGAGCCGGCCGGAGACGCCGGAGAACAGGAAGAAGGGCAGCATGAACACGGCGCCGCCCAGCGTGACGGCCACCTGCGGCGACAGGCCGAACAGATCGGCGCCGCCATAGGCGACCATGAAGCCGAACGCGCTCTTCAGCGCGTTGTCGGCGAAAGCGCCGAACCACTGCACGACGAAGAGCGGCAGGAAGCCGGGCGTCTTCAGGAGCGGCGGCGCGCCGGTTCCGGGCGCGTCGGCGGCCGTGACAGGCGCGGTTGAAGTCTGGGGAGATGCATCCATGGCGTCAAACCTCAGCCTGTTCGCGGCATCTCGCAAGCCGCTTTAATTGAACGTCGTTCAATTTGATATCAGCGTTTTGAACGATGTTCAATACATGCTAGGAGCAAGTCGGCATGGCAGGCGGCAACGAGGAATGGGATGGCACGGCGCAGCGATCACTCCCCGGAGGAACTGAAGCGCCTGGCGCTCGACGCCGCGCGCGCGATCGCGGCGGAGGAGGGGCTGCGCGGCATCACGGTGCGCCGCGTCGCCGAGCGGATCGGCTACGCCCCCGGCACGATCTACAATCTGTTCGCCAATCTCGACGACCTGATCGTCCATCTGAACGGCATGACCCTGGACGCGCTGGCGGATGCCTTGCGGGCGGCGGCGGACGCTCCCGTCGAGACGCGCGCCGCGCAACTGGTCGATGCCTATTTCGACTTCGTCGAGCGTTGGCCGATGCTCTGGAGCCTGCTCTTCGAGCATCGCCTGCCCGAGGGCGTCGACCTGCCGGATTGGTACCGTCCGAAGCTCGCGGCGCTGATCGCGCTGGTCGCCGAGGCGTTGGCGCCGCTGATGCCGGAGCTTGCGCCGGAAGAACGGCGGGCGACGACGGCGACCATGTGGGCGGGGCTGCACGGGATCTCGACGCTGGCCGTCTCGAGCAAGCTCGCGCTGGTTGTCGAAGCCGAGCCGCGCCGCCTTGGTCATCTTCTCGTGGCGCGGATGCTGGGAGGCTGAGTCGCCTCAGGCCTCGACGGAGGCCGCGGCGCGGACGATGCCGAGCGCCGAATCGAAGGCGGCCGCGATCTTATGGGGATCGCTGCCGGCATCGAGCTGGAAGGTCGGCGTGGTCGAGACCAGCGTCGTCAGCAAGCGGAACAGTTCCCGCTGCGCCCGCGGCACCCCGTCGGAGAAGACGCCGATATTGTCGGTCAGGATGACGGAAAGCGCTTCGGCCTTGCTGATCGGGCGCACGCGGGCAGGGCCCTCGGAACGCGGGCCGACGACCACGATGGCGGCCGTCTGGTAGCTCTTCGTCGGATCGGGGAGGGGCATCATCGCGGCAAAGGCGTCGCGCGTCAGTGGAGCTTCGTCCTCTTCTCCTCCGAACGCGCCGAGATGCGGCAGGATCTCCGGGAACATCGCGGCCGTGCGGCGCTGAACCTTCAGCGTGCGCGGCATGCCCCAGGCGAGAATGCCTTCCTCTGCCTTGCGCAGCACCACCATGTCGTCGCCGAGATGGGCATAGCCGGAGAGCGCCAGGGCCAGCGACGTCGTCGTCTTGCCATAGCCGCTCGGCGCGAAGAGCAGCACGAGGTCGTCGCGCCCCGGCGGCATCAGCGACCCGGCGTGAATCGTCAACAGGCCATGGTCGCGGATCACCGTGTCGAGCAGGACGGCCGCCGCCATGCCGCGGAACGGTTTATCCGTGCCAGCCGTCACTTCGACCCGGGTCACGGGCTCGCCACGCGTCTCGACGATCGAGATCTGGCCGGGAATGCGGAACTGCTGGCGGTCGCCGTCGCGGCTGACCTCGGCATAGGTGCCGTCGATCAGCGCGCCGCTCCAGATGAGGGCGCCGATCGTCGCGGCGTCGTCGCCGGGCGCGGTCGTCACCAGGATTTCATGCTCGACCGGCTGTTCCGCGTCGCTTTCGAACTGGGCGAGCTGCGGCAGCGCCGTCTCCGCATGCGTACCGGGTTCGGCGATGAGGTGGAAGGCAAGGCCCGGAATGACGTATCGCTTGCGCAGCATCAGGCGGTTCCGACGCGGTTCTTCTCGGTGAAGATGGTCACCATGGTGGGCTCGGGCGGGTTGAGGACCGGCATGTCGTCGGCGGAGACCCAGCAATGGGCCGAGAGCTTCGCCTTGCCGATGCTGGTGCGGTCGACGCCGAAATGGATCGTCGCCGGCACGCCGGCGAGCGTCAGGAAGCGATAGGCGAGGATGCCCTCGCGCAGGCACCGGCGGTCGCGCATCACCCAGGGGCGGCGGCCCGCCTTCTTGGCGCGCCTGCCGACATAGGCGGCAGCGAGACCGGCATAGCGGCGGCTCGCGCCGGCATCGGCGATCCGCATGATGTCGGCGAAGTCCCGCGACTTCCGGCAGCGGAGCGGCAGGGTCCTGGCCCAGAACCACATCTCGGCCCGGAATTTCAGCCGCAGGAGCAGGTCCGCCGTCACGGCTCGACGCGGATGATCAGGCCTTCGGCGGCCAGTTGGTTTGCAAGCTCGGCCATGTCGTCCCGGAGGACCGCCGCCTCGACGTCGAACACCTTCTCGAGTTCGCCGAGAATGCCGGCGAAGTCGCGCGCGCCGTCGACGGCCGAGAGGAAGGCCGCCGTCGTGTCGTTGCAGGTGAAGAGCTGGCCCGAATTGGTGTCCAGCAGAACGCCGCCCTCGCCATCGCCGAGAGGCTGAAAGCTGGTGTTTTCGTGCAGGGCCCAAACGGTGCCCGTTTCCAAGCTCGACATATTATATTCCCCCGCAGGCAATCCGCCCTCGATAGCGGAACGCAGCGTCATGCGGAAGAGGGGATCGACGCGGACTGTGACTTGGTTCACTTGCGGGCCTGGCGGAGGCGGTCAAGCGGCACCGGAAGCGTTGACCGCGGAATCGGATTCGGTTGTATTCCGCTGGGGCAGGTGAACATCATCCTGTTGATTTGTGAGCTGACAATGAAGAAGACTTACGAGCAGCCCGCGCTTCTGAAGCGCGAGCGTGTGGCCATGATCGTGGCGGCGATCTCGAACCTGGTGGACTGATCGTCTGCTTTCTTGCCGCGGGATCGCGCACGCGCGGTTCCGCATCCAAAGTTCCAACTCCTGAGCGTCGCGACAACGTCATTGAAGTCGGTGAGCGGTGCAAGGCGCTGGTTATCAGCGACCCAACCGTAGACCGAGGATACCATGTCCGTCAGCGCTACCGATGGCACCGTCGCAGTCGCTACCGGAACGCCCCGGCGCCTTGCGCCCCCCGATGCGCGCCTGCTCATCGCGCTCGCCGATCCTGAAAGCAGCATGGCGGCACCATCGCTCACCGTCGCGCGGGCGCAGTTGCTGCTGTCGCAGGCAGAGCGGCACGGCGTGCTTCCGGCTGTCCTCAGGAAGGTGCGGCCGGGGCTCTCCACGCCGGAGCTGGTGCCGATTCGGGATCATTTCGCCATGCGCTACCAGGCTGGCGTCGCCTTCAACATGCAGCTTCGGGCCCATGCGAAGCAGCTTCAGGCGGCGCTCGCGGCGGCCGGCGCGCCGGCGTTGCTGATCAAGGGCCAGGATTTCGCCGAGAACATCTATCCCGATCCCCTGCTCAGGCCGACCAGCGACATCGACATCATCGTTCCCGTCGATCGCCTGGACGAGGTCGAGGCTGTCGCGGCGCGTTCGGATTTCGCGCTGCATCCGAGCCAGCGCGACGACGAGCAGCTCGAACGCAAGTGGATCCATGTCCGCCATCCCATGCTGATGCTGGAAATCCAGGGCAATCTGGTGCACGCGCCCGGATTGCGCTCGGTCCTGTCGCTCGGCTTCGACGAGCTGTGCCCGGACGGCGATCCGGCCTCGGCTGCGCGCCCCTCGGCGCGCCTCGCCATCGCCGGCGTCCATGCGGCCAGTTCCCATCATTTCGAGCTGCTTCGCCTCGTCGTCGACGTGCTCCAGGCTGCGCGCAGGCTGGATGGCGCCGTCGAGGAACAGGCGCTCCAGGATCTGGTCGACCGTTCGGGTATCCGGCTGGCGCTGGTCGCGGCGCTCGACCTGGCGGACAGGCTCTACGACGACGCGCAATGCCGCGCCATCGCCTCCGCTCTCTCGCCCGTCCGTTTCCGCCGCGCCGCGCGATTCCTGATCGACGCTCGTGTCGTGATGGCAATGGAAACGGAAGAGCGGGCGCTGCAGTCCTGGCGCCGTTCGCTGTTCCGCGAGCTCCTGAAGCGGGGCGGTAAGGGCCCTCGCTCGTCATGAAGCCATTTGAATGCTATCGGTTGCAATGCGCTGTCACGGCGCGTCGCTGACGGAGGGCAGGGTGCAGATCTCGGAAATCGTGACCTGGCTCGGGCGCACGAGCTTTTTCAATGGCCTGGACAATGAGGACATCACGCGCCTGGCGCAGATCGCCCGCGTGTCGACTGTCTCAGCCGAAACGCTGCTGTTCTCGCAGGGCGACGAGTCGGATGGGCTCTACTCGGTCGTCGACGGCATCGTCCGCATCTTCCTGACGGCGGACGACAGCCGCGAGCTGACGATCCAGCTCTTCGAGGAAGGCGAGGTGATCGGCGAGATCGCGCTGATCGACGGCCTGCCGCGCAGCGCCGGCGCCGCGACGCTGACGGACGCCCGCCTGATCTTCATTCCGCGCCAGTCGTTCCTGACCCTGCTCGACAATTCGAGCCGGCTGCAGCGCCAGATCATCCTCAGCCTCTGCGAGCGGCTGCGGCACACCAACGAACAGGTCAATCGCGCCGTCTTCTCCGACCTGCGTCATCGCCTGCTGGTGCTGTTGCGCCAGCTCGCGCTCATCCATGGCCGGATCGAGCGCGACGTCGCTGTCGTGGAACTCGACCTGACCCAGGGCACGCTGGCGCAGATGCTGGGCGCCAGCCGCGAGGCCGTGAACAAGCAGATCCGCGCCCTCGTCAAGGAGCGGCGCCTGTCCGTCGAAGGCCACAGGATCCTGGTGCATCGGTCGGCGCGGGAAGCCTGAGACCGCCCGCGCCGGTTTTCCCGGGCATAGAGCCGGCGCGAGGCCGGCTCTTCATTGCGTGTTATTTCAGCTGCGCGGCTGCCTTGATCAGGCCCGCGGTCGACGAGTCGCGGCTGTCGGCGGAGGCCTTGCCTTCCACCATCGGCATCAGCTGCAGCGCGAGCTGCTTGCCGAGCTCGACGCCCCACTGGTCGTAGGAATCGATGCCCCAGATCGCGCCCTGCACGAAGACCTGGTGCTCGTAGAGCGCGATCAGGCGGCCGAGCGTGTAGGGATCCAGCGTCTTGTAGAGAATGGTGTTCGACGGACGGTTGCCCGGGAAGGTCTTGTGCGGCGCGAGCCGCTCGACCTCGGTCGGCACTTTGCCCTCGGATGCCAGCTCCGCACGAGCCTCGTCGGTGGTGCGGCCGCGCATCAGCGCCTCGGTCTGGGCGAAGCAGTTGGCGAGCAGCAGCGCATGGTGGACGCCGTCGGTTTCGTGCGCCTTCGCCGCGATCAGGAAATCGCAGGGGATGACGTCCGTGCCCTGGTGGATCAGCTGGTAGAAGGCGTGCTGGCCGTTGGTGCCGGGCTCGCCCCAGACGAGCGGCCCGGTCGCGAGCGTGACCGGCGCGCCCTCGAGGGTGACGCGCTTGCCGTTCGATTCCATGTCGAGCTGCTGGAGATAGGCGGCGAAGCGCTCGAGGCGCTGGTCGTAGGGCAGCACCGCCTTGGCCGGGAAGCCGAGGACATTGCGGTTCCAGATGCCGACCAGCGCCAGGATGACCGGCAGGTTGCGGTCGAGCGGCGCGGTGCGGAAATGCTGGTCCATCGCATGGGCGCCGGCCAGGAAGTCGCGAAAATTCTTCGAGCCGATGGCAATCATCACCGGCAGGCCGATCGCCGACCAGACGGAGTAGCGACCGCCGACCCAGTCCCAGAAGCCAAACGCGCGGGAGGAGTCGATGCCGAAGGCGTTGACCTTGTCGAGCGCCGTCGACATGGCGGCGAAATGCGCACCGACGGCCTCTTCGCCGAGCGCCTCGACGATCCAGCGGCGGGCGGTGCCGGCATTGGTCATCGTCTCGATGGTGGTGAACGTCTTCGACGCGACGAGGAACAGCGTCGTCGCCGGATTGAGGCCGGCCAGCGTATCGTGGATGTGGGCGCCGTCGACATTCGACACGAAGTGCAGGCGCGGACCGTCGTGATAGGGGCTGAGCGCGCGCGTCACCATGGCGGGGCCGAGGTCCGAGCCGCCGATGCCGATGTTGACGACATCGGTGA
>JAEWAD010000284.1 GCA_023391905.1 Pseudomonadota bacterium
GTCCAGAACAGCGCCGGGTCCTGCCGCGCCTCGACCCAGCCGGCGAGGATGGCGAGCGGGTCTAGCCGCGCGCCCTCGCCTTCGCGGGAGCCTTTCCCACAGCACTCCCGGCCGGCGTCTGCGGGAAGGACAGCATGATCGCCTCGGCGATCTTCGCCATCACGACCGGCACGCCGGCGGCGGAAATGATGTCGCCGGCATCCTTCATGCTGGTGTCGGGATGGTGGTCGCGCAGCGACGCCCAGACGATCGCCCGCACAGTCTGCATGCGGAGCTTCGTGAAGTCGTCGCGGGACATCTCCAGCTCGGTCATGATGTCGATGACCGAGCGATCGAGCAGCCCCTCGAGCTCGCACATGGCGTTGATGGAGAACGAGACGACATAGGCCTCGTCACCGGCTTGGAGGGCCACCTGGCCGCGGTGCTGGTTCGCCATGTCAGGCCGCCACCACGGCGGCCGTCGCATCGACATTCACGACGGTGGTAAAGCTGCCATTGTCTCCGGTGGCGACGGCGCGGATCTTGTCGCCGACGTCGGCGGTCGCCGGCACATAGGCGAGGCCCGTCGCATCGGCGATGTCGGTGAAGTTGCCGTCGCCGGCTTCGTCCTTCTGCCACTTGACGGTGACGTCGAGCGCGCCGGCCCAGATGCCGCGGTCGAGTTCGAGCGGCACGCCGACCTTGGCCGTGCCGGTGATCACCGGCGCCTGGATGTTGCGCGGCGCCGCGGCCGGCGTCTGCAACGGCTCGCCGGAGACCTTGAACGAGGCCGAGGCCGTCATCTTGTCATCGGTCGCGGCCGTCTTCTCATAGGACTGGCGCGTACCGGTGAAGGCGACCTGCACCCCGTTCGGGAAGGTGATGTAGATCCGCTTGCGCTTGCCCTTGGCGGCCAGCATGCGGAGATCGGCCTGCGAGCCGGGCACATAGTTCATTTCGCAGCCGAACTCGCCATGGTCGGTGAGGCCGTCGATGAACTCGCGCGACTTGTTGGGCGACTGCATGTGCGTGACGTCGACCTGGTCGGTCGAGGCCGAAGGCAGCGTAAAGTTCGAGACCTCGCCGATATACTCGCGGGTGGTCGGCGTGGCGATGTCGGCGAGTTCCAGCACCGAGCCATAGCCCAGTATTGCCTGGCTGTCAGACATGGGTCGTTCTCCTGAGGGTGAAGGCGTTCGGGCGAAGATCAGGCCGGCCGGGACCACACCTGAAAATCCATCGAAAAGAGGTGGTAGAGCGTGCTCTCGGCCTTCTCGGCCGTCTGCCGCTCCGAAACGAGGAAGACGCCGGCGAAGTGGCGTCCGGCCGCCGTGCCGCGGTAGCCGGACAGGAGCGCCTTCACGGCGGCGGCGACCTCATGCGCGATCCTGTAGCCGGCGGCATCGTCACCGGGCTTGGACTCAGCACGGACATCGATCTGCACGCGGGCGTCGCCGAGCGAATCCTGCCCCTGCATGTGATAGCTGGCCACGCTGCTGACGACGCTCAGCCGGATCGCCGGCGAGGCGATGCCCTGCGGATAGAGGTTCCAGTTGATCCGGTCACCGACGAGCACCGCGAGCGTCGGATAGCCCAGCAGCAGCGAGGCGAGCGCGTGTTCCATCAGCCCTTCCCCGCCTTCTTCAGCGCCCGCTTGCGCGCCCGCTCCACCGCCTTGGCGATCTCGGCGGTCATGATGTCCTTGATCAGGTCGAGCACCGCCTGCTTGGCCGTCTCATAGGCCGGCCGCATATAAGGCTGCGGCGCCTGATGGACGCTGCCATATTCCTGCACCATGGCCTTGATGCCGGCCCGCTTGCTGCCGACGACCGGCCCGACATAGGCCTCGACACCCATGCTGCCCGAGCCGCCGGCGCGACGCGCGTCTCGCATCGCGGTCAGGGCCTCGTCACGGCTGCCGCCGGCTCGCATGGTTTCCGAATAGGCGGCATCGCCGGGGTCGCCGATGTTCTTGACCTTGGCCGTGGCGACGATGCTCTGCTTCAATTCGCCCGATAGGACCGGAGCGTTGCCCTGCGCGGCATCGACCATGGGCTTTGCCGCCTTCACCAGGGTGCGGCGCATGACGCCCTTGGCCGCGGCCTTGCTCAGTTCACCGAGCGCGAGGTTGAGTTCTTCCATGCCTTCGACACGGACGACTGCCCGCTTGCTCATCGCTCGGCCCGCGCCGCCGCTGTGATCTCGAGGCCGACGCGGCGGCCGACCTCCTTCACGCCGAGGATGTCGAAGGTCCGTCCGTCGAATTCGAGCCACCAGGTCGGCGAGATACCCGACACCTGCAGCGACCAACGGATGACGAAGCGCGCCGAGAGGTTCGCCACCACTTCGGACGCGGAGAAGCGTTCGCGATCGGAAACCGGCGTATAGGACGCCCAGACCTTGATCGCCGGAGCCTCGCCATAGATCGGCGCGTTGAAGGCGTCCCGGCCGACAATTGGCCGCTGGGCGCTACGCAGCGTGATGCGGCGGTCGAGATTGCCGGCCTGCACGATCAGACCCCGACTCGCTGGAAGGGCGCGATCAAAGCATCGACGGTAAAGGGCAGAGCCGTCGAGATATTGCCGACATTGACGGTTTCGCGGTTCGCATACCAATGCCCGACTAGCAGCAGGATCGCGGCCTTGAGCGCAGGCGGAACGTCGGCCGGCGCGGTCCCCGCGATATATTCGACGGAAACCGCGGCCCGGCTGGCGAGGTTCACGGGCGCGGCGAAGCCGTCGGCGAATTCGACATAGGAACCAAGGCTGTCGGCCCGCAATGCGTAGCTCGCGGAGGTTACCTCGGTTGCCGTTCCAGAGACATTGCGCCAGCTGATTTTCGAGATGAAAGCGGCCGGCAGCGGCAATCGCAGGATCGAATCGAACCCGTCGAAATCCTGCCGCCAGGTTTGGGCGACGAGCGCCCGTCCGAGAATGCCGCGATACCCGTCGAGGTGATCCACCGCACTGGCCAGCAGGCCAGTCAGCAGAGCGTCATCGTCATCGCCATCGACACGGCAATGAGCCTTGACCTCTGCCAGCGTGAGCGGCTGCTCGCAAGGGGCGGCCGTTCGGACGGGCGCGTACAACTTAGCTGCCCTTGCCGTCGTCGACAGACGGCGCGGAAGCACCTTCGCCGGCCTCGGCGGGCTCAACATAGGGCTTCGCCCCGCCGACGCTCAGGATGCGCTGGGCTTCCTTGTCGTCGAATTCGACGACGTCTCCCGGCGAATAGCTGAAATTCTTGCCGGTCATGTACGACGTCATCACGATCTTGGTGCGCATTTCGTCTCTCCATCGAGATCAGAGTCGGAAGGGAAAAGATGGGGTCGCCGTCGGTCGGGCGGCCCCAAGGGCGGACGCCGGCCGCGTCAGCTCGCGGCGTTGACGAAGGTCTTCACGGCGCCGCCGACGTCGATCAGATTGCCGCCCGAGCGCATCCAGGCGAGGAAGCCGACCTGGCCCTTCTTGGTGTAGGCCGAGTCCGTGAAGCGGAACATTTCGACCGCCATGACGTCCCGGATCTTGTAGTAGCCGAAGTCGCCGAAGGCGATCGACTTGGCGTTCGCTGCCATGACTGCGACGCTCTGGTTGATCTTGATCGGATGGCCGGCAAGGATGTCCGGCGCGCCGCCGGGCACACCCTGTTCATAGCCCGGCACGAAGATCGGGCGGCCCTGCGTGTCCTTGATCTTGCGGACCGCCTTGACCGAACCGTCGTTCATCATGAAGCGGCAGTTGCCGCCTTCGCGATAGGCCGGATCGACCGAATGGATGAGGTCGATGATGCTGTCATAGGTGATGGCCGTCACCTGCGACGTGCTGTTGGCTGCGGTGACGCCGACCGACGCCGCAGTGATGATGCCGTTCGGCTGCGCCGTGCCGGTGCCGACGGTGAAGTGCTTGTTGGTAACGCGGCCAAGGCGAGACACCATCCGGTTGCGGATGAACGCCTCGATATCGACGCTGCTGTCCTGCAGCAGCTCGAAGGGGACCGCGATCACCTTGGACGAATACTTGTAGACCGGCAGGCCGGTGGTGCCGAACGAGGCGTCCAGGTCGGTGGCCGAGGCATTCTCGGCGATGATCTCGCCCTCTTCCGACGTCCCGTCCGAGGTCGGGAACGACATCGGGGCACCGGTCGACGTCTGGATGACCTCCGCCACCTCGCGCATGCCGCCATAGGCCTTGAGCGCCTCCAGGACGGAGGTCGCAACTTCGGTCGCGACCGTATAGCCGCCCTCGCTGCCGGTGGTGGTCGACATGGTGTTGCGGACCGTCGCCCAGTCCTCGGCGCTCAGTGCCTTGTCGCCGCCCCGCACCCACTTCGCGAAGACGGCAGCGCCCGGCGAAGGCTGATCCCTGGCGAGGCGATCCGCGCCGGTGATGACGGAGTTGTTCAGAGCCTCTTCCGCGACGCGCTCATTGACCGCCGTGATGCGCGCGATCTGCGCGTCGATGGCGTCGATCTCGGCAATGCCGGCGTCGTAGATCGCCTGGTCCGTCGCTGCATTCCAGTCCTTCTTGTCGACGAGATCCTTCAGCGCCTTGGCCTTGACCGCGCGCTGCTCACGAAGTGCCTGAATGGACATGGGAAACTCCTTTTGCGTCCATGAGAAAGCCGCCGCTGAGGCGGCTATGGTCTGCTTTGCGCGGCGCGCTTAGGCAGTGGGGGCGAGCATCCGGACGGCGTGCAGCCGGCGGCGATGCGCGGAATCGTCTGTGGGGCCGTTGGCCGGCGCCGGCGGGGCGGGCTCGGGCTCGACCTTCGGCGCCGATGCAAAGGCGCTGAGATCCCAGGCGCCTAGGGCCTTGGGCTTGTCCGGCGCGACCTCGTCCGCCAGGCCGGCGGCTACCGCCTCGGCTGCGGTGAACCAGGTCTCGGCCGTCATCATCGGCGCGAACCGCGCGGCGTCGCCGCCGGCCTTGGCCGCGTAGGCCTCGGCGATGGAGCCGTCGACCTTGTCGAGAAGATCGGCCGTGCCAAGGAAGTCGTCCGAATTTCCGCCAGCGATGGTCCAGGCCTTGTGGATCATCATGAACGATCCCGGTGCCATGACGACCTTGTCACCGGCCACGGCCACAACCGACGCCGCCGAAGCCGCATAGCCATCGACGTGAACCGTGATCGCGCCGGGATACTCGCGCATCGCCTGCGAGATCGCGACCGCGGCGAAGACGTCCCCGCCTGGACAGTTGATCCGAAGCGCCACGTCCCCCGTGAGGCCATTCAAGGCGCCGATGAAGGCTTTGGGCGACACGCCGCCAAACCAGTCGGCATCGAGATCATTGGAGACGATCACGTCGTAGATGAAGAGCGTATTGCCCTCGGCCCGGAACGATCCGCGCTTGGCGTTGGCCGAAAGGAATCCGAGAAGCTTCGTCATGGCTGGCTGCCTTCCTGGGGAGGTGCGGGAGCGCCGATCGGCGCGAGGCTGTTGCTTTCCTCCGCCGGGTCCTTCTTCAACCGAAGAACCGATCGCGCCTCATTGAGCGACATGATCTTGGGCTCACCTGCGCGGCCGACGGCGATGCGAAGCGACTCGTAGAGGGACTTGGTGTCGGCGCGTTCCAGATCGGCCGTATCGAACTCGGCCACGCGTGCGGCGGTCCGGAAGAACTTCCGATTGATCTCGGTCTGAAACTTGTTGAGGTGCTGGCGCAACGTGTACCGCACGAAGCCCTTGCCGAGGGATTCGACGCCGGTGCCCCACATCGTTGAGTTCTCGTTGTGACCGATCATGAACGGCGGAATGCCGTAGATGCCGGCGATTTCCTTGGTCGCGAACTGCCGCGACGCGACCAGCTCCATGTCCTTAAGCGGCATGGTGATGACCTTGATGTCGAGGCCGCTGTGCAGAACCATCGGGCGATGCGCGTTGGCCGGCCCCTGATGCTTCTTGTCGACCTCCGCCCGCAGATCCTCGATCGTTTCCTTGCCGAGTTTCTGCTCGGTGGTCAGTGCATAGTCCGGCCGGGCGGAATTGGCGTAGAAGGCCGCCCCGAAATCCTGCATGGCGATTGCCGACGCGCCGGCCATGCGCAGCGCGTAGCGCAGCGGCGACAGCCCGCGAAGCCCGTCGAAGCCGAAGCCCGCGACATGCAGCACATCATCCTGGTCGAGCACCTGGCGTTGCGCCGGCACCTTGGCGCCACCGATCAGCTCGGGCTCGATGGAATAGACGAGGCGTGAGCCATCCGGCCAGACACCGACGGTCACGCGATCTGGGTGCACCGGCACCATGCCGACCGGCGCCCCGCCCGGCCCGCGCTGGATGATGGCGAAAGCGTCGCCGTGCAGCAGCAGGGATTGACAGAGGTACTCCCAGCCGCTCGCAGCAGACCAGCGGGGCGACATCTGCTCATTGAACACCCAGTGCAGGCCATCCCCGAAGATGCGGTCTCGCTCGCCATTCCGGGTGTCCACCCGGTAGATGTTCAACGGCATGGCCGAGATGGCGCCGGCGATCAGGTTCACCGAGCTGTAGATGGCCGAGACGGTCAGGGCCGTGCGCTCGGTCGGGGCCGGCAGTTGGCCCTTCATCTCGACGAAATCCGCCCAGCTTGGCGAATTGCGGGTGATCGCCGGCAGCGGAACCTCGTCGACAATCTTCGGGCCTGCGATCCAGGCCGCCAGCCTATCCCTCCAACTCATAGGATCTCCAGTGCAGGGACGGGTTGTTCTTCGGTGCCGGCAATCGCGAGGCCGATGCCCATGACGCCGGCGGCGATGCCGTCGATCTTGTCGAGGGAGCTTTTCTTGTCCGGGACGTAGTTCAGGTTCGCATCGAAGCGCACTGTGCAGTGGCCGGCCATCCAGGCGAGGACGGGGTGGCCGCCGTGCTCGATCTTGGCCGCGAAGGTCAGGCGCTCCATTTCCTTGGTCGGGGCGCCGAGCGTGGCGTGGCCCTGCCGCATCTCTTTCATGAGTTCGGCATCGAGGCCTTCGGCCTGCAGATCGACGACCAGCTTCGCCGCATTCCAGGGGTCGTAGCCGAACGCCTGAAGGTCGAAATCCCGGCCCACCTGGAGGATGTCGAACATGACGAAATTCTGGTCGACGAAGTCGCCAGGCGTCGTATGCAGCGCTCGGCTATCGACCCACTTCCGCCAGTTCACCCGCTTGTCGGCGGCGGCTCGCTCATCCAGCGTCGCTTCGGGCACCCAGAACTTCGGGATCAGCACCCAGCGGTCGCAACTGTCATCCGGCGGGATGACGATCATCCTCGCTGTGATGTCTCGGGTCGCCGAGACGTCGCATGTGACGAACGCCTTGCGGCCCTTGTGCTGCTCATAGAGCTTCGGCCAGGACTTCGGGTCGACGGTGCAGGCCGCCCACTTCTCCCGCGGCAGCCAGGCCGAGACCTGATCCACCCACCGGTTGAGGTGGTAGCACTGGAAGACGGCCTCGGCGGCCGGTCGCCCCTTGGCCTTGCGAAACTCGCCGCGGAGATAGTCCAGCGTCGGCGTCAGGCCGAGGCTCGGATTGGCCTTCCTCCAGACTGCCTCATCGGTCCAGTCGTCGTCGTCACCGACCCCGAAATAGACGATAAGCGCGGTCGGTTCATCGAGGTCGCCGCGCATGATCGCGACCGATTCCTCAAACCACTCGTAGCCGATCCGGTTCTGCTTCCGGCCGGCCGTCGAGGCGTAGAGCTCGATCGGCTGCAACCGGGCACCTGTCCCCTGTCGGAGCGTGTCCGCCAGCTCGCGCGTCCGCCATTCGTGGATCTCGTCGCCGAGAATGACCGTCGGCGATCGACCGTGCTTGCCGTCAGGCGCGCCCGTCAGCAGCGAGCAGAGCGACGCCGTCTCGCGCAGGTAGATGCCCTTGTCGGTGAACGTGACCCGCTCGTTGCCCTGGCGGTCATCCTTCAGCCCGTTGGCCTCGAGGATCACATCCTTCATCTTGCCGAACGGAACGCGGCCCTGATCCTCGTTCCGACCGAACACATAGGCCTCGGCCCCGGGGATCTTCTCCATCACGAAGAAAAGCACGCCGAGCGTGGCGAGGAATTCCGACTTCCCGTTCTTGCGCGGGATCCAGAGATCGAGCCGGCGGAAGAGCCGGACATGCTGGACGCCCGGCAGATGGGTCGCCGCGTCGATGATCTCGATCGGCTTCTTCCAGCCGACCAACATGCGAACGATGATCTCCTGCCACAGGAGGAGCTTGAACGAGACACCCTTGAACCGGTCGTTCGTCAGGCGAAAGATGCGCGGCCAGTTGGCGACGATGGCGTCTGCCTTGGCGTGATCGAACCAGGCGCCCTCCACCTCAACGGCGCGATGCCAGGCGAGCACCGCCCAACGATAGATCGGATCATCGGCAACCGGCGCAAGCCATGGCGGCAGCGCGCTCGGCGCCACCTGGTTGCCGGGCATCAGTTCACGCTCTGGCTCGGCGGGACGCTGTCGGTTTGGTTCATCAGGTCGCTCGGATCGAGGTCATCCTGAGGCGGTGTCGCCGACGGCGGCGACATGCCCGGAAGGTAGGGCTGGCGCCCCTGCCCCGCGTTGAAGGTCTCGACGCGTGTCAGGTCGCTGTCGCCGCGCGGCGTGAATCCAAACTCGGCCTCGAGCAGCCGAAGAACGCCCTCCGCATCCTTCATGATGTCGAGGCTCGGATGCGGCACGACCTTGGTGCCGCCGTGCCCCATCTGCCACGTGATCGTCAGGCCACCTTTCGGCAGGTCCTTTCTTAGCGTCTCCGCCGCAGCCTCGTAGATCTGGCTCCAGATGCAGAACCGGGTGAGGGCTGCGCGGTATCCAGGTCGGCGGCGGCCACCGGCGCGAAGCACATCGGCCTGCTGCTCCCAGAGCTGGATAGCCCGACGCCAGTAGGCCGGCGCCCGCGCCAGGATGGCCGGCAGGGGAAACGGGTTGCTGTCGACGACACGCTCTGCCTCGGCGGCGTTGGCGGCTGCATTGATCTCCCGCTCGACAGCCTTCTTGCGGCGACCGGGGAACCCCTGCGCCGCCTGCAGAAGCGGGTCCTGCTTTCTGCGGCCCATGGGCGATCTCTACTCCGGTGCAGAAAAAAGTTTGGCGCTGAAATATCGCGCCGCCAAAAATCACGTGAGCCCGCCGGTCCGGGAGCGAGGGGCCTCAGACTTTCGACCCCCCCCTCCCTATGGGTCGAGGGTACGGGTCAGGGCGATCGCCGCCTCGCTGGTCAGCCAGAGGTCGGCCGCCGTGAGCTGGCCGCGTGCATATCGATCCTCGAGGCGCTGCTTGACGACGTCGTGGTGCCACTTGCAGCAGCCCTGCCACATCGACGTGTCCCAGAACCGCTCGCTGTCGCCGTCATGCGGCACGACGTGATCGACGATCCGGGCAGGCTCGATCCTGCCGACCGCCTCGCACCCGATGCAGAGCGGTGCACGGGCAAGGAACGTCAGTCGCGCCTTCTCCCATCGGACGTTGTAGCCTCGCTCCCGCGCGCTGCCACGCTGGCGATCATGCTGGCGGGCCTGCTGTTGCCGTGTCGGTTGATGTGCGGGCCGGAAGGCTGCGGGACGCTTCGCCATACCCCAGACAAACGAAAGCCCGGCACGCTGTCCGCGTCCGGGCCATACTTCGTCCCCGGCGAAGGTCGGTTGCTACCGCCTTCCGGGGGGACCGACCTCGCTCATGACCCTGTCGGGTGCGATGGTGTTCCAGTCCGCTCGTCCTGTTGGATTCGCTATCCGATGACCTCGACATGGTCAAGCGGCATCGATACTGGCGTCGTCCCACCGAACACGCCGACCTCGCATCGGACCGTGTCCGGATCACCACCCTCGACCACCCTGCCGGCGAAGCCCTGGAATGGCCCCTTGACGATGCGGACGGCGGCATTCGCCAATGGCTTCAAGATGTTGCAGGGCTCGCGCTCGTCGTGCTCGCCGCTCGCTTCCTCGTCCCGGATAGCCTCGACGACGGCATCATCCAGCCGCACGACCTCGCTCGACCCATGCCGGATGACGGCCGCGACGCCGGGGATATCGAGCATCATCCACCATGCGCCGAGGCGCGAATCGGCCGCGACGAACAGGTAGCGCGGATAGAGCGGTACGCTGATTCTCTGCATGGAGGGCTGCTCGCGGCGCCTCTTGCGCGACTGCGTGCGGTCAGCTCGAAGCCCGCCACGCTTCTTCACGGTCACGTAGCGCGTCATCATCGGCCGATAGACCGTCCAGCCGCGACGCTCCAGCGCCTGCACGGCGCGCCCGTCGCCGCCGGCGACATAGACGATGTACCAGCCCTCGCGGCCCGGCGCACGAACCGCCTCCCCAGACCGCCCGGCGCGCCCCGTCTCGACGATATCCCCGATCCGCCAGACCTTGCCCTGTTCGCTCATGAGACCCGCCGCCATTTCCATTTCCAACATCATCGTCATCAGCCCACCCTCGCCAGCACCTGCTCATGACCAGGCGGCCATCGGCTCGGCACCCAGACGAAGGGCATGCCGATCGAGAGCGGCGTGAAGCTGATGCCGTGCCGAGCCATCGCCGCCGCCCAGGCCGCCATTTCCGGCGTCGGCCGGCCATCGACTGTCGCCTCGATCTTGACGAGCGAGCCCGCTTCCGCGTCGCCCGGCACATCGGCGATCCGCACGGCATAACCCGCCCCGCGCTGCATGTTCTCGAACATGACCTTGACCGGCTCGCCAGCCGCAGCGCGGCGCCAGAACATGGCGAACCAAGGCAGCGTGCGGGCGGCGAGCGTCACCGTCGGGACGCCGCCGGCCTTGGCCGTGGCGCCCTCTGGCAGCATCTTCCAGCGCTTTTCCACCAGATAGGTCGTCGCGCTGTAGCAGCCCTTGCGGCGCAGGCGCACCGTATGGTCGGCCACCGCCGCCTCGGTGCAGCGCACCGCCTCGCCCCGCTCGGCCTCGGTCAGGTCGAGCCAGGCGGCGTGCGTCCGGAGAATGCTGTCCGACGCCGAGGTCGGCCAGTTGCGGAACCAGCCGAAAAACGGTCCGTCTGCCTCGGCCGCGGCGAGGGCGTCCCGCTTTTCCTGCGCCGGATCACGCCGCGCAGCGCGCGCCTCTCTCTCACTGTCGTTCGAAAAAGAGGTCGTTCTATAGGGTGCCCGCCCAGAGTGGACACCCCCCTGCCCATGCTGGGCGGACACCCCCTGCCCACTGGTGGACAGGGGGGCATCGCCAATTCCGTCCGCTTCGGCGCTGGCGAAGTCGTCGTCGGGCAGAGCCCCGGATTCATCAAGATCGCTGATGAATGCAGCCGGCCGGATCTCGTCGAGCAGTACCCGGTATTCATGCGAACGGTCGCCGCCATCCGGCCGCCGCCGCTCGCGCTGCTCGACATAGCCGCATTCGACGAGAACGCCGATGGCGCGATGCACGGAGGCGCGGCCACAGACGAGCTGGCGCGCCATGCGCACCTGGCTGCGCGAGCACCAGCCATCCTCGTCCGTGTGGCTGCCGAGCAGCGCGAGAACCTGAAGCGCCCGGCCCTTCAGGCGGGAATCGAGGACGGCGGCCGCAGGGATGATGGAATAGCGTGGCCCGCTCATGTCGAAAGCTTCCTCTGGTCGAGCGCGCTGCGCCCCGCCGGCGGGTCGCCGAAGAAGGCGGCCGTGACGCTGCGCGCCGGCGGCGTGAGGTCGATGTCGCGGACGATGCGCCATTTGCGCGGGCGCAGCTGCGTCGCGATCGGCCCGGCCGGGCTGCGATCAGCGTCCTCGACGGCATAGACCGCCGCATCGGCCTCGATCACGAGGCGCAGGTGCTCCTGCAGCGTGACGTCGTGCTCGCGCGCGGCGCGGCTCATCAGCCGCCAGGCGCGCTCGCTGATGCGGATGTTGACGTTCACGGACATGCCGGCGCCTCCGGCTCAGCAATCAGCGCCAGCAGATCGTCTGCCGGCGCTGCCCTGCCCCGTGCCTTTGCGCTCTCGATCTTGCGCGTCAGCGATCCGGCCGTGGCGAGCTCCATCCGCCGCGCGATATCGGCCTGATAGGCCTCCTCGCGCTCGATCAGGATGGCCCGGAAGCCTTCATGAAAGGCCGCCTCGCCCGTCGTGCCGGTGCCGGCAAAAGGGTCGAGGATAGTGCCGCCTGGCGGCGTCACCAGCCGGCAGAGCCAGCGCATCAGGTCGACCGGCTTCACTGTCGGATGTTTGGAGCCGATCCGGTCATCTGCATCGGCCTTCGCCGAATAGAAGAAGCGCTCGGCCTCGCCGAGAACGGCGCCAACCTCGTCCGATCCGTCGTGCAGGATGTTGGCGGGCCAGCGGCCGACAGGGTCGTAGTTGCCGTTGACGCCGCGATCCCGAAGGTCCTTGCCGAGCACGCTGTTTTCGCGCGGCCCGTTGCCGAAATCTGCGTGGCGGTTCTTTGCCTTCGTCTCGGTCTCGTCATCGGAACCGGCAAATCCGATCCGGCATGCGTCAATGTTGAGCGCACCCGGTCCGTGCTCGAGCACGTTCTCGGCGACGGTTCCTGCCAGCGGCTTGCGCGCGAGCAGAATGGGCTCCCACGCCGGCTTCAGCGCCGTCCCCCATCCCTTCCATCGCTTCGCGAGATCTGACGCCGGTCTATCGCGGCGCAGGCCATCCTTCGAAGTGAGCGCGAAGTTGCTTCGGTTGTGCCACTCCTCGACGACGCCGGTGATTTCCCGATCGACCTCCTCGAAGCACTCGTCGAACTCGTCGCCAATGCCGAGAGCGGCTTTCAACAGCGGCCACTGTTCCCTCGTTGGCGCCCGCATGCCGGTCTCGAACCACATGAACCCGCCGCCGCCCAACACCTCGCCGGGGCCAATCAATCCCATGCGGCGGGCGGCTTCCGACTGGGAGATCCCGAGCCGGCGCCGCGCGGTTCCGACGGCATCCTGAAGCCGAGGCAGGGCGGTCCAATTCTTGCGCTTGTCGAGCGCCTTGCTGACATCGTGGCTCTTCGGAAACCCCGACCCATAGGCCCAGCCCAGCTGGTCGCGGATCTCGAAGCCGGCGTCCTCGATCGCCACCGCCATGCGGTGATAGGTGCGCGTGCCCGAGAAGGCGACGAGATGGCCGCCCGGCTTCAGCACCCGAAGCACCTCGGCCCAAAACTCGACCGCGAAGGCCGTCTCGCCGGTGTCCCATTGCTGGCCCATGAAGCCGGCGGAGGCCCGCGCATAGAGCCCGTCCGTGCCTGCCTTGGCCGGCGCGGCGCCGGGCTTGCCGTAGCGCTTTCCGATCGAGACGAGCGCATAAGGCGGATCGCTCACGACTGCGTCGATCGAGGCATCAGCCATCGCACGGATGCGCTCCCGACAGTCGCCCGGGTGGAGCAGCACGCGGCCGTCGAGGAAGGAGCGCACCTCGTCCGACATCACACCATCCCCAGCGCGTTCTTGTAGAGTTCGAGGATCGCCTCCTCTTCCTCGCGCTCGTTGGCGTCCTTCTTCCGAAGCGCCACGATCTTGCGCAGCGCCTTGGTGTCGTAGCCATTGGCCTGCGCCTCGCCGTAGACATCCTTGATGTCGTCGGCGATCGCCTTCTTCTCTTCCTCGAGGCGCTCGATCCGCTCGACGATGGAGCGCAGCTGCGCGGCGGCGACGCCCTGGACCTCGTCCTCGCTCATGGCGCGTTCTCCCCGAGGAAGGAGACGGAGTCGCCGAACACCGCCAGTTCCTGCGTCGGATGCCAGAGCGCGAGCCGCGCGAGCCATTCGGCCGCCCATTCGTCGGGCCGCTTCGGATGGAAGCTTTGCCAGCTGAGTGAGCGGATCGGCTCCGCGCTCTCGATCGCGTCGTGCCAGGGCGCCGGCGGCGCCACCATCATCGCGTCGCGCTCGGCCTTGAGCATGCGGATGTCCATCTCGGCGACGAGCGCGGCTGTGCGCGGCAGCAACGGCCAGTCGAGATCGAGGCGGGCATAGAGAGCCTTGTCGAGCCGCTGCTTCATGCCCTTGATCGCGCCGCGCACGAGGCCGGAGACCGGCCGGCCCATCGGGTCGAGCACCAGCCGATCCAGCGCATCGGCCACCGGCGTCGTGATGTCGCCGGAAAACACCTCATGCGCGTCGTGCAGCAGGAAGGCGAGCGCCGCGTCCGTGTCGCCGCCCGTCTCGTGCAACATCGCGCTGGCGCCGAGGCAGCAATGCTGCGCGACGGAATAGCCGTGCCATTCCGAGACGCTCGCGTGCCCGTCGAAGCGGTTGATCAGCGACAGCGGCACGGCGACGTCGATGCGCAGGTCGATCTTAGAGAGATCCGGCTGCACCAGGTCGATCGCGAGGCCGGAGCGGCTCTGCTTCCAGGTCATGACTTCACCCATTCGATTGCCGTGGAAAGGATCTTGGCTCCGGTGAGGAGCAGCACGCTGGCAAAGGAGAGCCAGAGCATGGTGATGCCGATGCCGAGCCAGAGCGTGTCGCGCGGCTCGCGCGGAATGGAGCGGTGATCGTGCATGGTCACGCGCCCCTCGAGGCGACGACCGCGAGCTTCCACTTGGCCTGGTCGAGCGCCTGGTCGACGTCGGCGATCTCCTTCATCGCCTCGCGCGCGGCAGCCGGCGTGCCGCGCTGCACCGCGTTGATGAGGGAGGCCGTCGCCTCGGAATGCTCCTTGGCGATGGCGCCGATGTCGGCGATCAGCTCGTTGGTCGCGCTGCGGGCGTCGTCGTCGAAGGGAACGACCTGGCAGTGCGAGAACGAGGCGAAGAAATCGGCGATCGCGGCGCCGCCGCCCGAGATGCCCAGCAGCAGCATGTGATCCCGCGACAGCATCTCGCGGTAGTTGCCGCGGCATGCCTTCGAGAGAAAGCTCTCATCGACGCCGAGCAGCGCGGCGGCCTTGGCCCGGCCGCCGCAGGCGATGACGGCGCGGTGGCAGGCTTCCTTGAAAAGGGTGATCGTGCCTTCAGGCAAAGCGATATCGGTCACGAAAAACCTTCCTTGGTTTTTTCGCTGCGGCAGGTCGGGCGGGATGTCAGAAAAGGAGCGTCGGAAACGCCTCAGGGAGGGCCGCGCAGATGTCGACCGCCGGGATGATCTTCGCCCAGAAAGACGGACGGACGCGGCGCGAGCCGGCCCGTCCGAAGTCTGGGGAGGAGGCGCCCTGCGTACCGGAGAGCGGCACGCAGGGCAGTCACGAACACCATCGCGGGCCGGTGCTCGCTTCTCGGCCCGGCCACGGCCGGGAAATCAGCGCCTTCGTGAAGGCGAAGGCGGTCGTCGAGGTCGAGCGTCATGCGGCGATCTCCGCCTGCTCGAAGAACCACGCGTCGCTCCAAGGGATGCCGCGATCAAAGGCCGCTTGGCGCACTGCCGCCATCTGGACGAGGGCAGGAGACAATGAGCCGCTTTCCCAACGAGAGACCGTCGCCTGCCGCACACCAGCAATCGCAGCCATCTCGGCCTGAGTGATTTTCAGAATGTGCTTTCGAATGTGCAGCAGCGCGCTCATAGCAAGCCTTATACGCATACGCATAGGTCGGCGCAAGCAAAAATACGCTTGCGTATTGGACTAGGGATATACGATGCCGTATATTTTGACCATGAACATCAGAGAAACCCTCAACGCCATTCTCTCGGCTAGGCAATGGAAACAGGACGACCTCGCGCGCGAGCTCGGCGTTTCTCAAGCCACGGTTTCCCGTTGGTTCAATGGCTCCGACCCACGAGGGCGTTATCGGGATCAGATCCGGCGTCTTGCGGACATATCAGAGGAAGCGTCGGTCGTTCGCGTTCCCCTGATCTCCTGGATTAGTGCCGGTGCTCTCAAGGAAACCGCCAGCGTGACAGCGTGGGATGATGTGCCCCAGATAGACATCGCGGACCTTCCTCCTGGCGACTGGTTTGCGCTCGAGGTTGAAGGCGATTCGATGGACCGTATATCCCCGCCGGGCTCCATCATCATCGGGAACCGCCGCGATACCCGCTTGGTCCCCAATGCCTGCTATGTAATCGCAGACCAGGACGGAACGGCCACATACAAGAGATGGCGGCCCAACCCTAGCCGGTTTGAACCCGTCTCGACCAATCCAGAGCATGAGCCAATCTATCCGGCGACCGATCCGATCATCATCGGCAGGGTGAAGCGCTCTTTCATCAACATGTAGAAATCTCGAGTTCCAACCTTAGCCGCAGGGCTTGCCCGGCGGCGACTCGACAACTCACGCGCGATCAGAGAGCATTCAGGCTGCTTGGGAGGGCAGTCATGAGATCAGTCGCACTTATCGTCGGGATCGCACTTCTGGCGGGGTGTCACTCCACGATGGACACGGCCAGCGGTAGGCCTGAGGTGGTCATGGCCGCGTCGCCGGCCGAAGCCAAGGCAGCTATTATCGGAACCTACATAAATCTCGGCAATTCGCTGACCAAGGACACGACCTATCAGGTGGTCATTCAGGAGGCGGGCCTGTCGCCTACCGCCCAGCTTTGGCTTGGCCCCGGGACGGACTACCGGATGACTTTCACACTGCTACCTGCAGCGGAAAAGACAAGAGTCATCGGTGAGGGTATCAGGGTCCAGAACGCCGGCACCAACTCCGAGCAGCTGATCCCCTTGGAGTCGAGCGCGCCAGACCAACGCATGCAGAGCATACTGAACAACATTGCGGCAGGCTTTGCGGCCGGGCACCCCGTCGACCAAATCGTCACCGAAACAGTGACCATAGCGAAGCAGACCAAGAGCCCAACTGCGGCCGCCCTCTAAGCCCGACAAATACGCTATTATACGAATGCGCATTTTCTGCTTGCGTCGTTTATGCGTATGCGTATTATAGTCTCCATCGGCGCGGGGCACCCCATCGCGCCGAACCTTTCAAGGTTCACGATGGAGACCGCGATGCTTTCGACCCATACCCGCTTTTCCCGCCCCTCCCGCGCCCAGTGCGAGACCGCGCTCGACAAGGCCCGCCGCCTCGGCCGCGTGCCCGAGCTGATGGCCTCCGAGATGATCAATCTCGCCGCCGGCGGCGGCGCCTGCACCGAGGCCGACCTGCGCAACTACGGCTTCACGACGATCGAGCTCGCCGAGCACGCCGGCGCGGCCAACCAGGAAGCGCAGCGCCGCTCCATCCGCCAGATGGCCGCCTGACGCGCAAGCGTCAGGCCAGCGCGGCTTCGGTCCCCGCCCTCCCCCGCCGAAGCCGCGTCGCCGGACGCTTCCGTTCCGAGACGAGAAAACCATGCGCACGATCATCGAAATGATCGCCGCGGTGCATGACAGCACGGCGGCGGACTGGATTGCCCTTGCCTCGCTCCTGGCGGGCAGCGGCCTCATTGGCTTCGTCTGCGGGAGGCTTCCCGGATGAGCGCCCTGTCGAACAGCGAGGCCGCCGCGCTCTCCCGCGCCGAGCGCGCCCTCGCAGCTGCCGCGCCGGCCCTTCAGGCGGCGCGGCGGGCCGGCGG
>JAEWAD010000224.1 GCA_023391905.1 Pseudomonadota bacterium
GGGTGGTGGCGGCGGAGGCGGCGCGGCCGCCCGGCGCGGCGCCACGCAGGGCAAGGTCGCGACCGCGCCCATGTGGCCGGCATCGGCACTCTCGCCCGGCTGGTCGTCATAGTCGATGAACCAGCTCGCAGTGGGCGGCGCATTGGCCGGCTGAACGAGCTGGGTGTCGTTGCCCTGCAGCCCCTCGACCGGTTCGGTCGACGGCGCATCGCCGAGCAATTGCGAGCCGGTGGACCAGAGCGTCACGGCGCAGGCGTTCGGCAGCATCCGTCCACTGCCGTCATAGCCGCGTCCGAGCGCGACGCCGCCATTGGCATTCTCGTATTCCGGCAACAGGCCGATCGCGTAGTCCTCGGCGACCGGGATCCACAGGCCCGGCTCCGCGTCGGGGCGCGGCTTCGGCTTGAAACGGAGGACGCGGCTGCTGCCGCCCTCCGCGACATTGCGGAGATCATAGGCGCCGGTCGGCGGCGCACGCTCGGCCGCGTAGAGCAGGCCGCGATTGTCGAACGCGATGGAGGCGATCTCGATTCCGGGCTGCAGCGTCTCCACCGCGACCTCGAACCGCGCGTCCGCCGCGAAACCGCCGCCAGGCTGGATGCCGACGGACCAGATCTCCGGCCCGGCGGCGACCGAGTAGTAGAGCCGGTTGTTGCGCACGGCGAGGGCGAACACCAGCCGCTCCGGCGCGGCGTAGCCCCACGTCGCCGGCTGCTCGGTGTCGAAGGCAGAGCTGGCGATATCGATGTTGACCGCCGCCCATGGCACTTCGGGCAGGCCGCTTTGCGCCCTGCCCGTGACGCCGTGGTCATAGACTCCGCGCTCGGTCCCATCGAGGGTGAAGCGATGGATCATGCCGGAGGCGCGGTCGGCGACGAAGAGCTGCTGGCTCTCCGGGTCATAGGCCAAGCCGCCGAGCGCGGCGGCGGCGTTGACGCCCTCGTCGCCGACATCGGCGAACAGCGTGACCTGTCCCGTCGTGCCGTCGACGCGCCAGACCGAGCCCGGGCCGCCATCGGGGCCGAACTGGTTCGGCACGAAGGCGGCACCGGAAAGCCCGTGCAGCAGGCGCTTCATCGGTTCGCCCGAGGCGCCGGGAAGGCCGATCGACAGGCCATAGGCCGAGGTCGCGGCCAGATAGATCGACGGCGCCGGCGCGTCATCGAGCGCGACGCCGAACACCTGGCCGACCTGGCCCGCGGTCACGGTGAAGGGCTTGGGCGCGTCGGCAAGCGCGCCCTGGGCGCCGAGACGCGAGAGATCGACGACCCTGGCGGCGGGCCCATCGGACGGGATGACGAGATAATCGAGCGGATCGGCGCCCGTCGGCGTCTGGCCCTCGGCCGCGCCGGAAAAGCCGGTGACGACAGCGTCCTCGGGGCCGACGATCGCCTGCTGCGCTTCCGCGCGCGGCGATCCGAAAGTCGCCGCGCCGAGCAGGACCGCGACGAGCAGCCTGCGGCTCCAGCCCGACGCGCCCCACGCCGGTAGCGTGTCCGAATTCAGCCCAGCACCCGGGGCGTCGAGCCCCTCATCCGCGCGAATCCGCATTTCGTTCCTCCTGGAACATCTTCCCGTGCGAGAGTCGCGGCAAGGCGTAACCAGAAGAGCCGCAATCCTGGACACGAAGCGAGCTGATCTTCTTGGCCGAAACCTAGCGCAGCGCAAATGTTCCGGCCAGCATGATCATTCCGTCGACATACGAAATTGTCAGTGACCGCCATCACAACGTCATGAAGTTGCCGAAGCTCATGACAGCATCGACGAAACGCAGGAATCAGCAGCATGAACGAGATCAGGCACATCGTCTTCGACATCGGCAACGTCCTGCTGCGCTGGGAACCCGAGATCCCGTATCGCCGCCTGATCCCCGACACGGACGCGCGACGCCATTTCCTGACCGAGATCTGCACCGGCGACTGGAACAAGGAGCAGGATCGCGGGCGCAGCTGGCCCGACGCCGAGGCGGCGCTGATCGCGCGCTTCCCCGAGCACGCGCCGCTGATCCGCGCCTTCCGCGCCAACTGGCACGAGATGATCCCCGGCTCGCTCGACGAGACGCCGGAGATCCTCGACGAACTCGTGGCTTCGGGACAGGACGTCACCGCGTTGACCAACTTCGCCAGCGACACCTTCGTCGAGGCGGTGGAGCGCTTCCCCTATCTGCGCCTCTTTCGCGGCATCACCGTTTCCGGCGACATCGGCCTGGTGAAGCCCGAGCCGGAGATCTACCGGCTGCACGCCGAGACGTTCGGGCTGACGCCGGCAGCGATCCTGTTCTTCGACGACACAGCCGCGAATGTCGAGGCGGCGCGGGAGGCCGGCTGGCAGGCGGAACGCTTTGTCGACGCGGCGACGATGCGCGCCGACCTCGCCCGCCACGGCGTCGTCGCTCCGGTTTCCGCCAACCTCCCCTAGCCAATCTTTGCCTTCCGAAACGCCCGGGGTTGACGTCCGCATTGTCATGTAACATCTGTAGTTACATGAGACACGACAGCAGACTATCGGGCGTCCTGCACGTCCTGCTCCACATGATCGAGGCCGGCGAGCCGATCACCTCCGAGGGCCTGGCGGCGATGATGTCGACCAATCCGGTCGTCGTCCGCCGCACCATGGCCGGGCTCCGCGAGGCCGGCTTCGTGCGGTCGGAGAAAGGCCATGGCGGCGGCTGGACGATCGCCTGCGATCCCGCCGCCGTCACGATCGACGACATCTACGCCGCGATCGGCTCGCCGCCGGTCTTCGCGCTCGGCCATCGCTCGGACAACCCGGCCTGCCTTGTCGAACAGGCCGTCAACGCCTCGCTCGAGGCCGCCTTCCAGGAGGCCGAGCAGCTGCTGATGAAGCGGCTCGGCGCCGTCACGCTGGCGACGCTCGCGGCCGATTTCCATGCCCGCTACCGGGCCCGCAAGGCAACCATGAAGGACATCAGCCATGATGTATGACGCCATCATCGTCGGCGGCAGCTATGCCGGCCTCTCGGCCGCGATGCAGCTCGCCCGCGCCGGCCGCGCCGTCTGCGTGATCGACAGCGGCAGCCCCAGGAACCGCTTCGCGAGCGCCTCGCACGGCTTCTTCGGCCAGGACGGCGCCGCGCCGCGCGCCATGATCCTGCAGGGCCGCGAGAAGCTCGCCGCCTATCCGACCGTCCATTTCGTCGACGACCGCGCCACCGAGGCGGTCGCGACGGAGGCCGGCTTCTCGCTGCTCCTCGAATCCGGCAACACCCGCGAAGGCGCCAAGCTGGTTCTCGCCTTCGGCCTGATCGACGACCTGCCCGAGATCCCGGGCCTCGCCGGCAAATGGGGCCAGTCGGTGCTGCACTGCCCCTATTGCCACGGCTACGAGTTCAAAGGGCAGCGACTCGGCGTCCTCAACGTCATGGAGAACTCGGTGCACCAGGCGCTGATGATCCCGGACTGGGGCACGACCACCTTCTTCCTGAACGGTGGCGCGATGCCCGATGCGGCGACGGTCGAGAAGCTGCGCCGGCGGGCGGTCACGATCGAGCCCGCCCGCGTCGCGACGCTGGAGGGCGATGCGACCCTGACGGGCGTTCGTTTGGAGGATGGCCGGGTCGTCGAGCTCGACGCGCTCTTCACGGCGTCGCGGACACGGATGGCCTGCCCGATCGCCGAGCAGCTCGGCTGCGCCTTCGACGACGGCATGCTGGGGCCCGTCATCCGGGTCGACGGCAAGCAGATGACGACGGTTCCGGGCGTCTACGCGGCCGGCGACATCGCGCGCCAGATGCACAACGCCACCTTCGCCTCGGCCGACGGCGTGATGGCCGGAACGGCGGCGCACCAGGCGCTGGTCTTCGAGCCGCTGGCGGCCTGAGGCGCGCCAGCGGGGAAACAGGACACCGCGGGGCCGGAGCCCCGCGGCGTCGGCTCAGCCTCCGGCTGCAGCCAGTTCATCGCGGACGATCTTTCTGAGATCGTCGATCGAGGTGAGGCGTCCATTGTGGTGGACGTGCCAGAAGGTCCAGCCGTTGCAGGCGTCGAAGCCCTGCACCAGCGCACCGACGCGATGGATCGAGCCCACCAGCGCGCCGGATTCCAGCGAGGCGTCGGCCCGCACGCGGGCCTGGTGGCGACCGCGCGAATCCGTCAGCACGGCGCCCGGCACGATCAGCCCGCGCTCCAACAGCGTGCCGAACGGGATGCGCGGCTCGGCGCGCTTGCCCTTCAGGAGTTCCAGAGCCGCGGCCGGCGCCCTCTCGACGGCGGCGATACGGGCCCGGTCGCTTATTCACAAA
>JAEWAD010000457.1 GCA_023391905.1 Pseudomonadota bacterium
GCGCGTCGTCGGGCTCGGCCTCACCATCGTCGCCGTCGGCACGGCGGCGGTGGTGGTGACGGTCGGCGTCATCCCGTTCGTCGGGCTGGTGGTGCCGAATGTCGTCAGCCTCTGGATGGGCGACAACATGCGTCGCTCGCTGCCCTGGATCGCGCTGCTCGGCGCGGGCTTCGTGCTCGTCTGCGATCTCGTCGGTCGGATCGTCATTCACCCCTACGAGATCCCGATCGGCGTCGTCATGGGCGTGATCGGCAGCGCCTTCTTCCTGTTCCTCCTGCTGAGGCGGGCCAACCATGTCGCCTGAGGCGCGCCGCACCCGGACTATCGTCGTCTTCGCCGTGCTCGGCCTCCTGGTCGCGGGCGCAGCCACGGCCTTCATGACGCTCGGCGCGCAAGGGCGCTGGGATTTCGTGCTGCCGTTCCGGGGCAAGAAGCTGCTGGCGCTGGTGCTCGTCGCCTACGCCATCGCGGTCTCGACGGTCCTGTTCCAGACCGTGGTCAACAACCGCATCCTCACGCCGTCGATCATGGGGTTCGACGCCCTCTACGTGCTGATCCAGACCGTGCTGATGTTCTCGCTCGGCGCGACCCGTGTCGTCGGCCTCGATCCCAGGCTGATGTTCCTGGTCGAGGTCGCGGCGCTGGTGCTGTTCGCCGGTATCCTGTTCCGCTGGCTGTTCTCGGGCGCCACGCGCAGCATCCATCTCCTGATGCTCGTCGGCATCGTGTTCGGCGTGTTCTTCCGCAGCCTGTCCGGCTTCCTGCAGCGGGTGATCGACCCGAACGATTTCGTCGTGCTGCAGGACCGGCTTTTCGCGAGCTTCAACACGGTCGATGCGTCGCTGCTCGGCCTAGCGACGGCGCTGATCGCGCTCGCGAGCCTTGTCAGCCTGCGCCTTCTTCCCGTCTACGACGTGCTGGCGCTGGGGCGCGAGACGGCCATCAATCTCGGCGTCGACCACAAGCGCGCCGTGACGGTCACGCTCGGCGTGGTGACGATGCTGGTCGCCGTTTCGACGGCGCTGGTCGGGCCGGTCACCTTCTTCGGCCTGCTCGTCGCCAATCTCGCCTATCTGCTGCTGCCGACCGCCCGCCACGCGCTGGTGCTGCCCGCCGCGATCCTGGTCGCCATGCTGGCGCTGGTCGGCGGACAGGTGATCCTGGAACGCGTCTTCGCCTTCGACACGGCGCTCTCGATCATCATCGAGTTCGTCGGCGGGCTCTTCTTCATCTTCCTCGTCGTGAGAGGCTCCGCCCGATGATCGAAATCAGGAACGTCTCCAAGGCCTATGGCGACGCGGTCGTCGTGCGGAACCTGTCGCTCGCGCTCGCACCGGGCGGCGTCACCGCGATGATCGGCCCGAACGGCGCCGGCAAGTCGACGCTGCTCTCGATGATCGGCCGGCTGGTCAAGCCGGACTCGGGCCAGATCCTGATCGACGGCGACGACGTCGGCTCGGCGCCGGGCGACCGGCTGGCGCGACGGCTGTCGCTGCTCCGGCAGGACAATCACATCGGCGCGCGGCTGACCGTCTGGGACCTCGTGACCTTCGGGCGCTACCCCTATTCGAAGGGCCGCTACACGGCGGAGGATCGCGTGCATGTCGAGCGCGCGATCGACTTCCTGGAACTGCGCCCCTTCGCGCACCGCTTCCTCGACGAGCTTTCGGGCGGCCAGCGCCAGCGCGCCTTCATCGCGATGATCGTCTGCCAGGACACCGACTATGTCCTGTTCGACGAGCCGCTCAACAATCTCGACATGAAGCATTCGGTGTCGATCATGAAGCTGATCCGCCGTACCTGCACGGAGCTTGGCAAGACGGCGATCGTCGTGCTGCACGACGTCAACTTCGCCGCCCGCTATGCCGACCGGATCGTCGCGATGCGGGACGGCGAGGTGCTGCATGACGGGCCGCCCGAGTCGGTGATCCGCGCCGAGACGCTGAACGCCCTCTACGAGACGCCCGTCACCGTCGAGCGCGTCGGCGGTCAGCTGATCGCCGATTTCTACTAGCCTCGGCCCATCGCGCATCATGCAAGCCGTGAGCGGGAATGGCCGAAGGGATCGGGCACAATTCGCGCGATTGCGATGGCTCATGCCGCCGCTGAGCGGTTCATCCTTCCATGAAGGCTGAACGGCTTCAGTCGCTCAGTTTGCCGCCAGCGTCGCGGCGTAGTTTTCGAGGGCGCGCTCCGGCGCGTGCCAGGAGACGTTGCCGCCGGCGTTGAATTCCGGTGGCGTCTTCCAGCCGGGCTCGATGCCGGTCATGTCCGGCAGCAGGTGCGCGATGCCCTTGTGGCAGTCGATGCAGGTCTTCTCGCCGGAGACGAGGAAGCGGCTGTGGATCTCGGCCGCGCGCCGCGTTTGCTTGGTGAAGTCCATTGCCACCGAGGAGTGGCAGTTGCGGCATTCGAGCGAGTCGTTCGCCTTGAGGCGGGCCCATTCGTGCTTGGCGAGTTCGAGGCGATGGTCGAGGAATTTCTCGCGCGTCGAGATGGTGCCGAACAGCTTGCCCCAGACCTCCTTCGACGCCTGCATCTTGCGGGCGATCTTGTGGGTCCAGTTATGCGGCACGTGGCAATCGGGACAGCTTGCCCGCACGCCCGAGCGGTTGGAGAAATGGATGGTCTGCGTCAGCTCCTGATAGACGTTGTCGCGCATCTCGTGGCACGAGACGCAGAACTTCTCGGTGTTGGTGACCTCGAGCGCCGTGTTGAAGCCGCCCCAGAAGATGACGCCGCAAAGGAAGCCGCCGAGCGTCAGGAAGCCGAGGCTGAGATAGGCGCTCGGCCGGCTGATGATGCGCCAGAACCAGACCACGAGGTCCCACAGGCGGCGGATGAGAGCCCGCATGATCTTCCCCCGCTACGGCTTCGGCCCGATGTCGTTGGCGTCCTGGAACAGGTTCGGCACCAGCGGCCGCGCGTCGGTCTGCTGGACATGGCAGGCGGTGCAGAAATAGCGCCGGGGCGTCACGTCGGAGAGGACCTGGCCGTCGCGATCCTGGAAATGGGTGATGCTGATCATCGGCGCGCCCGAGCCCTCGGTGAATTCGCGCTTGTGGCAATCGAGGCAGCGATTGGTGTTGACGGTGAGCTGGTAGCCGTCGATGGCGTGCGGGATGATCGGCGGCTGCTCGGGGTAGTTGCGCATGCGGCGGACGTCGTCGACGACGGGCCGGGCGAGGGCGGGGACGGGCGCCTCGCTCATCGGCGCGGGCTCGCCCGTGACGCGCGGTACGATCTGGATCGGCGCCGCATCCTGCGAGAGCGCGCCGCAGGCGAACACGATCAGGCCGGCCAGCGCGGCGCCGAGCGCCGTGCTGCGCTGCGTCAGGCCTAGACGGAGACGATCTTGACCGCGCATTTCTTGAAATCCGTCTGCTTGGAGATGGGATCCGTCGCGTCGAGCGTGGCCTTGTTGATGAGCTGGCTGGCGTCGAACCAGGGGACGAAGACGACGCCGGGCGGCATGCGGTTGCGGCCGCGCGTCTCGACCCGGGTGCGGATCTCGCCGCGCCGCGAGATCACGCGGATCTCGGCGCCCTGGTTGATGCCGCGCTTGCGGGCGTCCTCGGCGTTCATGAAGCAGCGGGCCCCCGGGAACGCCTTGTAGAGCTCGGGTACGCGCATGGTCATCGAGCCGGAATGCCAGTGTTCGAGCACGCGGCCGGTCACCAGCCAGACGTCATATTCCTCGTCCGGCGATTCCGCCGGCGGCTCGTAGGGCACCGCCAGGATGCGGGCCTTGCCATCCTTGTTGCCGTAGAACTCGATGCCCTTGCCGGGCTTCACATAGGGGTCCAGGCCCTCGCGGTAGCGCCACAGCGTTTCCTTGCCGTCGACGACAGGCCAGCGCAGGCCGCGCACCTGGTGGTAGAGGTCGTAGGGCCCGAGGTCGTGGCCATGGCCACGCCCGAAGCTCGCATACTCCTCGAACAGCCCCTTGTGCACGTAGAAGCCGAAATCGGCGGATTCGGCGTTCTCGTAGGCCGGGTCCATGTCGCTGAGCGGGAAGCGGTCGACATGGCCGTTCTTGAACAGCACGTCGAACAGGGTCAGCCCGCGATAGTTCGGATTGGCGTCGAGGATCTCGGCCGGCCAGACCTCGTCGGTGGTGAAGCGCTTCGAGAATTCCATCAGCTGCCAGAGGTCGGAGCGCGCTTCGCCCGGCGCCTTGACCAGCTGATGCCAGACATGGGTGCGCCGCTCGGCATTGCCGTAGGCGCCTTCCTTCTCGACCCACATGGCGGCGGGCAGGATCAGGTCGGCGGCGAGCGCCGTGACCGTCGGATAGGCGTCCGAGACGACGATGAAATTGTCCGGGTTGCGGTAGCCCGGATAGGTCTCGTTCGAGTCGTTGGGGGCGGCCTGCAGGTTGTTGTTGACCTGGATCCAGTAGAAATTGAGCTTGCCGTCCTTGAGCATGCGGTCCTGCTCGACGGCGTGGTAGCCGGGCTTTTCCGGGATGATGCCGGAGGGCACGCGCCAGATCTCCTCGGCGTGCTTGCGGTGTTCGGGGTTCACCACGGTCATGTCGGCCGGCAGGCGATGCGCGAAGGTGCCGACCTCGCGTGCCGTGCCGCAGGCCGAGGGCTGGCCGGTCAGCGAGAACGGGCTGTTGCCGGGCTCCGAGATCTTCCCCGTCAGCAGATGCAGGTTGTAGACGAGCTGGTTGGCCCAGACGCCGCGCACATGCTGGTTGAAGCCCATCGTCCAGAGCGACACCACCTTCCGCTTCGGATCGGCGTAGAGCTCCGCCAGTTGCTCGAGGAAGCCCGGCTCGACGCCGGTCAGCTCGGAGACCTTGTCGAGCGTGTAGTCCTTGACGAAGGCGGCATAGGCCTCGAAGTCGATCGGCGTCGTCGCCGCCGGGTCCTCCGCCTTGCGCGCCGCCACCTCGCGCGGGTCGTCCGGCCGGAGGCCGTAGCCGATCTCGGTCGCGCCGCGCAGGAATGTCGTGTGCTTGTCGACGAAATCCGTGTTCACCCGGCCGGTGGTGATGATGTGGTTGGCGATGTAGTTGAGGATCGCCAGATCCGTGCCGGGCTTGAAGACGATCGGAATGTCGGCGAGGTCGGCGCTGCGGTTGGTGAAGGTCGAGAGCACAGCGACCTTCACATGCGGGTAGCCGAGCCGGCGGTCGGCGACGCGCGTCCACAGGATCGGGTGCATCTCGGCCATGTTCGAGCCCCAGAGCACGAACGCGTCGGTGGCCTCGAAATCGTCGTAGCAGCCCATCGGCTCGTCCATGCCGAAGGTGCGCATGAAGGCGTAGGCGGCCGAGGCCATGCAGTGGCGGGCGTTGGGGTCGAGATTGTTGGAGCGGAAGCCGGCCCGCATCAGCTTGGTGGCGGCATAGCCCTCGAAGATGGTCCACTGGCCGGAACCGAACATGCCGAGCGCGGTCGGGCCCTTTTCCTTCAGCACGCGCTTCGCCTGCGCCGCCATGGTGTCGAAGGCCTCGTCCCAGGAGACGGGCGTGAATTCGCCGTCCTTGGCGTAGACGCCGTCCTTCTTGCGCAGGAGCGGCAGCGTCAGCCGGTCGGCGCCGTACATGATCTTGGACAGGAAGTAGCCCTTGACGCAGTTCAGGCCGCGATTGACGTCGGCCTTCATGTCGCCGTGCGTCGCCACCACCTTGCCGCTCTTGACGCCGACCATGACGCCGCAGCCGGTGCCGCAGAAGCGGCAGGGCGCTTTCGACCAGGTGATCTGCAACGCCTCGACACCGCCGGAGACGGGCTGCGCCGAGGCGGGCGGAGCGATGTTGGCGGCGGCTGCCGCGATGCCCGCGGCCTGTACCTTCAGCAACTCGCGACGGGAAAGCGTCATCACTAGGCTCCGGGGTCGTCGACGGGTTCGATCTGTTCGAAGACGAGATTGGCCGAGAACACGTCGTCCATCAGGGCAATCGTCGTCAGCCGGCTGCCGATCTCGCCGCTGCTGTCGCCTTCCATGACGATGACGATCTTCGACCCTTCGACGGCGTGCACCTCGGTGCGGGGCAGCTCGGCGAGGCGGCCGGCGACCTCGGCGGCCTGCTCGGGCCGGACCGTCACGACGGCGCTGGAGATATGGAAGAAGCGCGGGGCGGGGCGCCGGGCCTTGTCGGTCTCGGAGAGTACCTGGCCGGTCAGGAATGCGCGTCGGTCGATGTCACGATCGCTGGTGCGCATGGCGGCCCCTCAGTGCGGCGGGCCGGGTGGTCCGAAGACCAGTTGCGACATCCAGATCAGGAAACCGTAGCCGCCGACGACGCCCACGGCGATGACCGGCCAGATCACGACGGCCAGTACGAGAAAGGCGATGATTTCGTCCCGCTTGGTTCGCGAACTGACGGGGCGACCGACTTCCGCTTCCGACATTCAGACTTGCATCCGTGTTGTTGAGCCAAGCTCAGCAGGAGTTCTTGTCTGTATTCGTTCCAAAGAGCCTAGCCGGACGCAGCGTCACCGTCCAGCCCGAACCGTGGGGCGGGATGGTTAAAACGTGATCCATGTGTGTGGGGGCTGGATGGCCCAGGCGGTGGGCGGAGCCATGCGGGCCGCCGGCGATCGCGGGGGCGCTCGGGGGCGCCCGCGAGGAAACGGGGCGGTGCGACCGGTGCCGCCCCGACGAAACTAGCCGAAGA
>JAEWAD010000384.1 GCA_023391905.1 Pseudomonadota bacterium
ATGGTTCCGGCATCACCGACACGCTGGCCGCGCTCGACGAAACGGCGCCGAATGGCCAGGTCCTGCCGCGTCCGCGCGGTTCGGCCGCCGACGCCATCGCCGACGCCATCGGCAAGCCCAAGTCGAACAGCGACGCGATGATGGCCTATGCCGCACCGCTCGCGGCCGACGAGGCGCTCACTCACATCGACGCCGCCACCGGCGCCCTGGTGACGAGCAAGCCGGCTCCCGCCCGTACGGCACCGAACCAGCCGCGCGTCGCCTCGCTCGGCGGCGAGATTAGCCTCGACGCCGGCGCGCCGGCCGATACGCGCACCGGCCAGGATCCGCTGGCCCAGCTGACGCCGGTTTCCTACCAGGCGACGACGATCGAACTGGTGACCCGTACCGGCTCGACGCGGCAGAAGGCCTATGCGGACCTGCAGATGCCGCAGCCCTTCGCCATGCCGGAGCTGTTCACGGCGCCCGAGCGTTCGATCCGCCTCGGCTTCGGACGGATCGCCTATGAAGGCCTTCGCACCGATCGCTTCGCCGGCCCGCTGGTCCACCATCTCGGCACGCAGGAATTCGCGATGCTGACGACCGGAAGCCGGACCGCGCTGCTGAAGCGCTGAACCCTCCACATCCCACGCAAGAAGCGCCGCGGCCAAGCTGCGGCGCTTTTTCTTTGCGCAGTCACCGGATCGGATGAGCCCATCGAGGCTCGCTGCGCGTGCTGCGACAGCGCCTGCGGTAGATCCGTAAGGAAGGGTGATCTAAACTTGGCGGCGAGCCCCCCACAGGAAAGCCGCAGCCATGACCGAACAGAGCGACCGCTTCAAGAAAGCTCCGCGCAAGAAAGCCGCCCCCGCCAAGACGGTGACGCTGTCGGCAGAGGCCCGCAAGGCCTATGAGGAGATGATGCGCAGCCGCGACGAACGCGACCGCAGCTACGGCCAGCACCTGCCGGCCGACGCCAAGGGACGCTAGCGCGTTTTCGGGCGATCCGGACGGCGGATCGCGCCGGGCTACGAATAGACGGCGGGAAAAGCCTGTCTCCACCGCGCCTTGTCGGGCGCCGACGGAGTGCGCCCGCCGAAGCCGCTTCCTGCCGCCCCGGCCATAGCCGGCGACCAGACGTCATCGGCCCGCGCGAGCGCGGGCCGAATGAGCCGCCTCAGACCATGCCGAGGGCGTTCTTGTAGAGTTCGAGGATCGCTTCTTCCTCTTCCCGCTCGTTCGCGTCCTTCTTGCGGAGCGCGACGATCTTGCGCAGGGCCTTGGTGTCGTAGCCATTGGCCTTCGCCTCGCCATAGACGTCCTTGATGTCGTCGGCGATCGCCTTCTTCTCTTCCTCGAGGCGCTCGATGCGCTCGACAATGGACCGGAGCTGGGCGGCGGCGATGCCCTGGACTTCGTCTTCAGCCATGTTGGGAAACCTCAATAGTTAGGCGCAGGCGTGGGTGAGTGCCCGACTTGGGCGTGGGGGTCAAGCCCGTCAGGAGCGTGGCGGGACGTCAATGATCGGGGCGGTTGGCCGCGAAGGCCGCCAGCTTTTCGGGCGAGGCCTCCGTCTGGTTGCGCTTCTGCCACTCCGCATAGGGCATGCCGTAGATGATCTCGCGGCTCTCCTCCTTGGAGAGGGCGATGCCCTTCGCTTCGGCCGCCTCGCGATACCAGTTGGCGAGGCAGTTCCGGCAGAAGCCCGCCAGGTTCATCAGGTCGATGTTCTGCACGTCGCCACGCTCGCGCAGATGCGCCACGAGCTGGCGGAAGGCGGCGGCCTCGAGCGCGGTCGTCGTCGCCTCGTCGAGAGATTCGGGGGTGGTGGACATGATGAGACCCTTCTAGTCGATCATCGGGCCGGTGAGGGAACCGAAATGTTCGATCGCGTGCGGCGTGGAGCCGATGTTCAGTTCGGTCAGGACGCCCGCGAGCCGGTCGGCCCAGGCGGCGACGCCGTCGTCATCGGCGATCAGGTTCTGCCGGACCTCGACCAGCGCATGCGCCAGGCCGCGCCGCGTCGCGTGACGATAGAGCGTGTCGCCCTTGAGCGCACCGTGATAGGGCTCGTTGTCGCCGACGACGATGGCAGGATCGCGCGCCAGCCCGTCGATCAGCGGCCGCGCCAGGCGCGGATCCGCATCCCAGAGGATGCCCGCGTGCCAGGGGCGCGGCACACCCTTCCAGCTGGCCGTGAAGCTATGGATGGATAGGATCATCGGCAGGCGTCCACTCGCCATGCCGGCCTCGATCGCCGCGTTCACCGCGTCGTCATAAGGGCGGTAGAAGCGCGCGATGCGGCGCGCCCGCTCGGCCGCGTCGATCTTCGCGTTGCCGGGCACCACCGCGCCGTCCGACAGCCGCATGATCAGGGTCGGATCGTCGAGGCCTCGATTGGGGTCGATCAGGAGGCGCGAGAAATGCGACAGCACAGCCGGCACGCCGAACCGCGCGGCCAGCGCCCGGGTCAGCGCCGCGGCGCCGATGTCATAGGCGATGTGCCGCTCGAACTCGGCCGGCGGCAAGCCGAGCGAGGCATATTCCGGCGGAACATGGCTGGACGCATGGTCGCAGATCAGAACGAGGCCGGCATCGACACGGCCGGCGATCACTTCGAACGCGGCGGCGCCTTCGGCGGCCGGCACGGTATCCATTTCGGTGCGCATGGCGGGATGATAGTGGCCCGGCGGCGCGGCTGCCACCGGAATGTGCCGTCGCCCCGGATCGGCCCCCTCGCCTTCTCGACGGCGTGACCGCCCCGCCACGACCGGGACTGCGAGGCACGGCCCGACGGCCCCAGCCCCCCGCCTC
>JAEWAD010000398.1 GCA_023391905.1 Pseudomonadota bacterium
GGCCCGTTGGGTCGGGACGTACCCGTTACTTCTTGTAGTAGCCGGCGCGGTCCATGCGGTCGGTCGCCCAGACCTGCAGGTTGTTCAGCGCTTCGTCGGTGGTGGTCGCCCCGGAGATCGATTCCGACGCGGCGGTGCCGATCTTGTCCATGAACTCGGTCAGCTCGGGGATGTAGGGGAAGTAGTGCGGTTCGGCATCGTTGAAGGAAGCCTCGATCGCGTCGAGCGTCTCCTTCGGCCACTTACCGGTCAGGATCGGGCCGTGCATGATTTCCGGATAGGTCGTGTAGGGCCAGCCGATCTGGGTGGCGAAGTTTTCCATCACAGGCTGGCTGGTCAGGAAGGCGAGCGCCTTGTAGGCGGCTTCCTTGTCCTTGGCGTATTTGCTCATGCCAACCGAGAAGGTCCAGAAGCTCTGGATCGCCTCGCCAGACGGGCCGACCGGCGACGGAGCGAAGACGCTGTTCTCCTTAACGGCGGCGACCTCCGAGCTGCCGAGTCCGGCGAAGCCGTTGATCGCCGACGGCATCAGCACGACGGCCTTGCCCTGGGCGTAGAGGTTCATCATGTCGACCCAGGTATGGGTCGCGATCCCTGGCGGGCCGAACTCCTTCGACCAGCGGACGAAGGTCTCGAAGCCGGGCTTGAACTTGCCGGTGAAGTCCGGCTTGGCGCCGGTTTCCTTGATCTTGGCCGGCGTGTCGGCGCCGCCCTCGAACCAGGCGGAATCGCCGGCATAGGCATAGACGAAGCCGGTCAGGTCGAGCGACGGCTCCTCGCCGGGCGCGCCGCGCATGGTCAGCGGATAGACGTCGGTGATGCCGTCCTTGGCGAGGCCGTCCTTGACCGTCTGCAGCGCCTTCTCGAGCTCCTCGGTGGTCTTCGGGAAGCTGGTGATGCCGTATTTGTCGAAGATGTCTTTGCGGTAGAGGACGCCGGCGCCGAACGAGTAGTAGGGCAGGCCCCAGAGCTGGCCGTCGACGCGGTTGGCTTCGAGGAAGGGCGCGTAGACCTTCTTGGCGTCGAAATAGTCGGTCGCCTTGTCGGCATAGCCGTCGAGCGGCTCGAGATAGCCGGCGGCGGAATAGGTTTGCACGGCGCCGTCGCTGCCGAGCATGACGAGGTCGTAGTTGCCGGTGCCGTTGACGAGGTCGAGCAGCACCTTCTGGCGCGCCACGTCCTCGTCGGCATATTCCATGTTGATGACGATGCCTTCCTTCTTCTCGAAGTCGAGCAGCGCCTGGGTTTTTTCGGTGCCCGAGGGACCGAACAGGTCGGCCCAGGCGAATCCGGCGCCGAAGCCGACGACATTGATCGTCGTCTCGGCCTGGGCCGGCGCCGCCGAGGCGAGCAATCCGGCGACGAGCGCGGCGGAGCCGCCTGTCAGAAGCTTTTTCAGCATGGAGGATCTCCCGTTCTGGTTCGCCCGTCTGGTGTGGGCGGCTGGTGCAGGTCCGGTCTGCTTTCTTGGCGGCAGTCCCGGTCAGTGGTTGGGGGCGCCGGCGACGGAACGCCCGTCGGCGGCGAAGAGATGGATGGCGTTCGGCTCGGGCCGCAGGCGAATTCGGTCGCCCGGCTGCGCGGTGGCGTTCTCGCCCGCCTTGACGATCAGCGTGTCGGCTGATGTCTCGACATAGATCAGCGTCTCGCTGCCGAGATGCTCGACGGCGGCGACCGTGCCGGCGATCGGCCCGTCTTCGGCGACGGCGAGATGCTCCGGCCGGATGCCGAACAGCGCCACCTTGTCGGTCGCTGGGGCGCTGACCTCGATGTCGGAACCGCTGGCGAGCTTGAGGCGGATCGAGTTGCCGCTGCGCGAAACCTCGTCGGCCTTGATGAAGTTCATCTTCGGCGAGCCGAGGAAGCCGGCGACGAAGGCGTTGGCGGGGCGGCGATAGAGCTCAAGCGGCGTGCCGACCTGGGCGACGCGGCCCTGGTCGAGGATGACGATCCGGTCGGCCATGGTCATCGCCTCGACCTGGTCGTGCGTGACGTAGATCATGGTGTTGCCGAGCGTGCGGTGCAGCTTGGTGATGCCGACGCGGGTCTCGACCCGGAGCGCCGCGTCGAGGTTGGACAGCGGCTCGTCGAACAGGAAGACATCCGGCTGACGAACGATGGCGCGGCCGATGGCGACGCGCTGGCGCTGGCCGCCGGATAGTGCCGCCGGCTTGCGATCGAGCAGCGGCGTCAGCTGCAGCATCTGCGCCACCTCTTCGGCGCGGCGACGCCGCTCCGGCTTCGGCACGCCGGCGAGCCGCAGGCTCATCGTCATGTTCTCGGCAACCGTCATGTGCGGATAGAGCGCGTAGGACTGGAACACCATGGCGACGCCACGCTTCGCCGGCGCAACATCGGTGATGCGGCGGTCGTCGAAATGGATGTCGCCTGACGTCGCCTGTTCGAGACCGGCAATGACCCGCAGCAGGGTGGACTTGCCGCAGCCGGACGGACCGACGAAGACGACGAATTCGGAATGGCCGATTTCGAGATCGATGCCGCGCAGCACGGGCACTTCGCCAAAGCTCTTGGTGACGCCGGTGATCCGGATGGCGACCATGTTTCCCCGTCTTTCTGGCAATAGAGGCCCGGCCCGGTGGCCGGGTCGCAGCGCGGTCGATCGATTTATTGGAGCGCTCCAATAAACGCGATCTCATCGGATGCGGCCGGGCTTGTCAAGCCGGCTGAACGTCGATTCCGGGATGGCGCACAGGGGGCGCATGCGCCCGTGCCGGACAAGAGGCCGTGTCACGCTCAGGCGGCGGGTTCCACCGAGGCCGTGCGGGTGGATCGGCGGGCCACCAGTCGCGGCGGCACCAGGATCTTGCTCACGGGTGCGTCGGGAGCGTTGAGCCGGTCGATCATGGCGGTGACGCCGGCGGTAGCGAGATCGCGGGCCGACTGATGGATGGTCGAGAGCGACAGGGTTTCGGTGCCGGCGAGCGTGATGTCGTCATAGCCGATGACAGAGAGGTCGCCAGGAATCGCGACGCCCGCTTTCATGAACTCGTTGATCAGGCCGATCGCCGTCATGTCGTTGCAGGAGAATATGGCGGTCGGGCGCGGCGCGGCATCGCCGAGGATCCGGCGCGCGGCCTCCGCTCCCGCGTCGATCGTATAGGCGCCGTCGAGGATACGAATCTCGTCCTCGAGCCCGTGCTTTGTCATCGCGGCGCGATAGCCGTCGCGCCGGCGCTCGGCGCCGGGGGAGGCGCCGCCGTCGATATGGGCGATGCGGCGATGGCCGAGCGACACGAGATGGTCAACCGCCATTGTACCGCCGTTGACGTCGTCGGTGGTGACGCTGTCGACATTCACGACCTTGAGCAGGCGGCCGACATAGACGACCGGGATCCATTCGGCGACGCGAGCGATCGTCTTCTTCTCGTAGGGCGCGCCGATCAGCAGAATGCCGGAGACGCGGTGCGCGATCAGTGTGCGGATGGCGTTCTCGGCGTCGGCGTCGGTGTCCGCGTCGATCGACAGCAGCACGCTGTAGCCCTGCTCGCGGGCCAGGAGGCTCGCCGTCTTGGCGATCTCGGCCTGCAGGCCGTTCTCGATCTGGCCGACGACGACGCCGAGATAGGCGGCGTCGGCGCTCGCCAGTGAGCGGGCGTGCATGTTGGGCTGGTAGTTCAGCTCCGCCGCCGCGGCGACAATGCGCTCGCGCGTCTCCGGTCGCACGGCGCCTTCGCCGCGGATGGCCAGCGAGGCAAGGCTGCGCGAGACGCCTGCGCGTTCGGCGATGTCGGCGAGCGTGGCCCGGCGCGGCTGGTCGGATTTCTTCATCGGCCTGAATAAGTCATGGATCCGACCGCATTTCGGCTGGCCGACGGACCGTAGTCAAGCATTGTCACGCTGGAAGGGTGGTCTGTCGCCCAAGCATGCGAGGATCGGCTCCAGTTCCTCTCTGCGGGCGGGTGGAGCGACTCCGCGAGAGCCGTCGCGGCGACCGATCGGGGCCGCCGGGTCGGCGCTCGCGGAGCCGGATCGACTATTTCCAGATCGGGTTCGACCAGGCGGAGCGGCCGGTGTCGTCCACGACGATGACACGCAGCCACGGGCTGGTGGCCAGCGGCGCCAGCGAGACGCTGGTGCGCGTCATCGCGATGCCCGAGCTGTGGCTCATTAGATAGCCCTGGCCGGCGACCAGCACGCGCGAAGCCGGTGAGCAGCGAACCTCGACGGCGTCGTCCGTCACGTCGACATCGTCGATGCGAGGGCCCTGCGTCGAATAGAAGTGCCCGTTCTTCAGAGCTTCCAGGATGTGCTCGGGGCTGTTGCTTTCGGCCTTCAGCTCGATCCACCCGCCGCCGAAATCCGCCGCCTTGAAGTGAGCGTCGTCGCAGGCATAGGTGGTCAGCCGGTGGCCCTTGTCCAGCAGGCCGTCGAGCAGATAGGCGCCATGGCCCTTGTCGTGCATCACCTGGCAGCCATGGTTGTAGATCTCCACCGAATGGGCGGCGTCGACCAGCGTTTCGGCATCGGCCAGCGACAGGCTGTACCAGCCGGGATGGGCGATGCCGACGAAGGCACCGGCGGCCTTGGCGCGGCGGGCGAGGGCGGGGCCGTCCTCGTCCGGCGCGGTCGGAGCGAAGTCGAGCGGCAGGCCGACGGCGACCAGGTGCCAGAGGTCGCTTACCTCGGTGCGCGGCGCGTGGATCTCGGCGCCCTGCAGCATGGTGAAGGTGTCGTCGCTGAAGGCGAGCGTGTCGGTGATCGGGAAGTCGTACTGCTTCAGGAAGTGATCGGTGATCGACAGGAAATCATAGCCGGAATTCCGGTAGGTCTGGATGACCTCCTCGACCGGGAGCCTGCCGTCCGAACGGGTCGAGTGGGTATGGATGTTGCCGCGCAGGAAACGGCCGGGCAGGGAGAAGGGGGCGATGCTGCTCATCGGGGGATCGTCCTTTGTGCGATCGGGGAGGCTGGGCTTAGGCGAAGACGGTCGCGCGGGCGGAAAGCCAGGGTAGGGCGGCCAGCTCGCGGTGCTCGGCCAGGACAAGGTCGGCGCCGAGCGCCAGCAGGCGCTGGTCATGCCCGGGCAGGATGTGGCCGCCGCCACAGAAGCCGACCACGCGCATGCCGGCGGCGACGCCCGCGGTGACGCCGGTGATGCTGTCTTCCACCACCAGGCACCGCTCGGGCGGGATGTCGCCCATTGCCTTCGCCGCATGCAGGAACAGGTCGGGCGCGGGCTTGCCCCTCGTCACGTCGTCGGCGCTGAACACGCGTCCTTCGACCAGCGGGGCGAGGCCGGTCGCGGCGAAGGTGCAGCGCAGGCGTTCGTGGCCGCTGTTGGAGGCCACGCAATAGGGCTGGCCGAGGCCGCGCAGCAGTTCGACGATGCCGGAGATCGGCTGCAGTTGCGTGGTGAAGGCAGTTTCCAGCCGCTCGGCGACCATCGTCTCGAAGGCCGGAGCCAACGGCGCGCCATGCAGGCTTTCCAGCTTGCGTCGCGTGGCAGCTGCATCGAGGCCGACCAGCGTGGCGACGACATCCTGGACCGACATGGGGCGGCCGACGGCACCGAGCGTCTCGCTAAGCACCTCGGCGGCGAGGATCTCGCTGTCGACCAGCACCCCGTCGCAATCGAATATTACAAGATCAATCAAAGCTTTGGCCTGAAAAATGCCGCGCGTGGAGCCACGCGCGGCGGATTGTTTCCGGGAGTTGGAAGGTCAGTTCGGCAGCAGGTCGTTGGTCGCCTCGGTGATGCTGGCGATGCCGTCCTCGGGAGAGACGTCGCCGTTCATCACCTGGCCGATGATGTCACGCTGCGTGCGCCAGATCTTCACGCCATTGGTCCCCGGATAGCCGCCCCAGGGAGCTGCGCGGGAGATCTGCTTGATGCTGGTGTACCAGTTCGGGTTCTCGTCGTAGAACTTGCCGAGATATTCCGGCGCGAGGGCCGCCTTGTTGGTCGGCATGTAGCCCGAACCGAGGACGGTGATCGTCTGGCCTTCGGCGCTGGTCGCGAACTTGATGTATTCCCAGGCGGCGTCCTGCTTCGCCTTGTCCTTGGCGAGGATCATCATGCCGTTGCCGCCGGTCGGGACGACACCCTTCTCCAGGTTGGAGACGGGGAAGGTCGAGGACATCAGCGCGAAGCGGCTGCCGATCAGGTCGGAGAAGCCGCGCGCGCTGTTCGGCGAGGCGAAGATGATGCCGAGCTTGCCGGCGGCGAACTGCTGGCGGGACTGCTCGAAGTCGCGCATCGTCATCTTGCCGTCGGTGACGAAGCTGCGGGCGAGCTTCAGCGCCGCGAGGCCGGAGCCGTTGTCGAAGGCGACGGTCTTGTTGTCGTCCTTCATGACCGGTTCGCCCTGCTCGAGGATGAGCGAGCGCCAGAGCCAGTCGTCCGGCCAGGCGTGGATGTCGTAGGCGAAGCCGTCGACGTCGCCGCCGGTTTCCTTGATCTTGGCGCCGAGCGCGATCAGATCCTTCCAGTTGGTCGGGAAGTTGTCCGGATCGCCGCCGGCCTTCTTCACCAGGTCGGCGTTGAAGAAGATGATCGGCGTCGAGGCGTTGAAGCCGATGCCGTACTGCTTGCCGTCGACCTTGCCGAGATTGAGGATCGAGGGCTCGTAGTTGGCGTTGATCCAGGCCTCGCCTTCCTTGGCCATGTAGTCGTCCAGAGCGATGACCTGGCCGCGCTTCTCGAGCTGGTGCACGACTTCCGGCAGGAGGTGATAGCCGGAGTGGTAGACGTCCGGCAGGTTGTTGGTGATCGCCTGGCGCAGCATCGACTGGTGCTGCTCGTCATAGCTCGGCAGCGCGTTGCGGAACTTGATGGCGATATCCGGGTGCTTCGCCATGAACGCCGCCGCCACCTGCTCGTGGAAGACGTTATGGGCGGGCATGAAGTGCTCGACTTCGATGGTGATCGGTTCGGCATGCGCCGTGGACGCGCCGAGCAGGGCGACCACGCCGGCCAGCGCGGCCTGCTTGAGGGCTTTCATGGTAGGCTCCTTGAGGATGATGCGGAGGGTGGCGGATGGGACCCGGGATGGACGGAGACCAGGTC
>JAEWAD010000424.1 GCA_023391905.1 Pseudomonadota bacterium
GACCTGGTCGTTCGAGCATGCCGAGGCGCCGGTCGGGGCCCCGCGCTTCCGCGAGCTGCCGCATCTCGGCGAATTGCTGCCGCTGCTCGGCAAGCTGGGCTGACGCGCCGCCCCCGGGGGAACGAGGCGCCGGGGTGCGAGTTGATCTTGCGGATGGCGCGTCCTGGATGCGTCGCACTGAAGAGGCGCGCCCATGGTTCGTGTCGTCGGGATCGATCACCTCGTCATCCGGGTCGGTGATTTCGCGAGGTCGAAGGCGTTTTACGGTCGCCTCTTCGCCTTTCTTGGCTTCGAGGTGCTGGGCGACTATGGCGACACGATCGGCTGGACCAACGGCAGGACGCGCTTCTGGATCGGCGAGGCCGACGCCGAGGGGAAGAAGCGCCCATACCGCATCGGTGACATCGGCTTTCACCACTATGCCTTCGAACTGCGGAGTCGGAAGGACGTCGACGATCTCGAGGCGTTCCTGAAGCGGGAGGGCGTCGAGATCGTCGATCCGGCGGACGAGTACTATGACGACTACTATGCCGTATTCTTCCTGGATCCGGACGGGCTGAAGCTCGAAGGCATGAAGTATGGCGAAAGGACTGCCCGCGCCGTCGAGGCGGAGGGCGGCACGGGGCAGGGGATCTGAATGGGCCACACGGTGCGGGCTCCGGCAGGGCCGCGAGGTGGCCCATGAGCGCCGACGATTCCGCGCTGGTCCGCTTCCATTCTGGGGTGGCGACTGACAGCGAGGGCCGCCACATCGGCGACATTCTCCGTTGGGGCGACGACGATCTCGAGCGCGTCCACGACTACATCCAATGGCTGTTCCCGCTGCCGGAGCGGAGCAGCTTCAATCCCGATGCGCCGGTCCTGACGGCTGCGGACATCGCGGCCTTCCGGCAGCGCGCCGAGCTCCATGCCTCGCTGCATGCCGCTTTCAGGCGCTTGCTGGCCTTCTATGGCTTCGCCGAGCGGGCGAGCGATGGGGGTCTGGAAATCGTTCGGACTCCTTCGCTCCCACAGAAGGCAGCGAACTGGCTCCGGCCCGGCAATCACAACCTGCTGCGCATCAGCCGAATCCTGCGCGCCCTGACGCTCCTCGGGCTGGAGGACGAGGCCCGTGCCTTCCTGTCGGCGCTCGAGGCGTTGCATGCCGAAGCCGGCGATCGCTTCGGCTCCGTGGCATTGTCCTATTGGCGGCGCGCGGTCCGGTAGTCGGCTCCGCCACACCCGTGAGGCCGGCCGCTCGCCTCAGTCGCCGCTCTCGTGGAAGAAATCGTAGATGGTGCGGGCCGTCTGCTCGGAGATGCCGGGCACGCCCATCAGATCCGGCACGCTCGCCCGGCCGACCGCCTTGGCGGTGCCGAAATGGGCGAGCAGGGCGCGCTTGCGCGTCGGGCCGATGCCGTCGATCTCATCGAGCGGGCTCTTGGTCAGCGCCGCCTTGCGCTTGGCGCGGTGGGTGCCGATTGCGAAGCGGTGGGCCTCGTCGCGCAGGCGCTGGACGAAATAGAGCACCGGGTCGCGCGGCTGCAGCATGAAGCCCTCGCGGCCGGGCACGAAGAACTTCTCGCGGCCAGCGTCGCGGTCGGGGCCCTTGGCGATGCCGACCAGCGGCACCTGGTCCGTCAGCCCCAGTCCATCGATGATCTCGCGCGCGGCCGAGAGCTGGCCCTGGCCACCGTCGATGAAGACGAGATCGGGCCAGGGTCCGAAGCCCTCCTCGTCTCGCGGCGCCTCGGCGCGCGAGCCGTGCTCCTTGACGAGCCGCGAGAAGCGCCGCGTCAGCACTTCCTTCATCATGCCGAAATCGTCGCCCGGCGTGATCTCTTCCGAACGGATGTTGAACTTGCGGTACTGGTTCTTCACGAAGCCGTTCGGCCCGGCGACGATCATGCCGCCGACGGCGTTGGTGCCCATGATGTGGCTGTTGTCGTAGACCTCGATCCGGCGCGGCGGCCCCTCGAGCCCGAAGGTTTCGCCGACGCCGTCGAGCAGGCGCGCCTGGCTCGCGGTTTCGGCGAGATTGCGGCCAAGCGCCTCGCGCGCGTTGAGCAGGGCGTGGTCGACCAGGTCCTTCTTCTCGCCGCGCTTCGGCACGGCAATCTCGACCTTGTGGCCGGCATGCTCGCTGAGCGCCTCGGCGATCAGATCCATCTCCTCCACCTCGTGACTGAGCAGGATCAGGCGCGGGCAGGGCTTGTCCTCGTAGAACTGCGCCAGGAACGCGCCAAGCACCTCGGCGGCGTCGAGGCTCTTGTCGGCGCGCGGATAGAAGGCGTGGTTGCCCCAGTTCTGTCCGGTGCGGAAGAAGAACACCTGCACGCAGCTCTGCCCGCCCTCCTGATGGACGGCGAGCACGTCGGCTTCTTCGACCGACTGCGGGTTGATGCCCTGGTGCGACTGGACATGCGAGAGCGCGGCGATGCGATCGCGATAGATCGCGGCGCGCTCGAAATCGAGATCCGCGCTGGCCGCTTCCATGGCGCGGGCGAGGTCCTGCTTGATCGCTGACGACTTGCCGGTCAGGAAGCCCTTCGCCTCGCGCACCAGTTCGGCATAGTCGTCGAGCGCAATCTCGCCGGTGCAGGGGGCGGCGCAGCGCTTGATCTGGAACAAGAGGCAGGGCCGCGTGCGGCTCTCATAGACGCTGTCGGTGCAGGTGCGGATCAGGAAGGCGCGCTGCATCGCGTTCATCGTGCTGCCGACGGCGCCGGCCGAGGCGAAGGGGCCGTAATAATCGCCCTTGCGGCTGCGCGCGCCGCGATGCTTCACCAGCTGCGGCGCCTCGTGGTCGGTGATCAGGATGTAGGGGAACGACTTGTCGTCCCGAAGCAGCACATTGAAGCGCGGCCGCAAGCGCTTGATCAGATTCGCTTCCAGCAGCAGGGCTTCCGTCTCGGTCCGCGTCGTGACGAACTCCATCGTCGCCGTCTGCTGGATCATCCGGATGATGCGGTTCGACTGCAGGCCGATGCGCGTGTAGCTGGTGACGCGCTTCTTCAGGTTCCGCGCCTTGCCGACATAGAGAACGTTGCCGTTCCGGTCGAACATGCGGTAGACGCCCGGCGCGTTCGGCAGCCGCTTGACGAAATCGGCGATGACGAGCGCGCCCTGGCCGCGCGGCACGAGTTCGCCACCCGCCTCGAAGGCGGTTTCGGCCGTGTCGCCAGCCGCTTCGCCGGCCTCGGCGGTGGTGGCCTCGGCCACGATCTCGTCCGCGGCCTCGCCGGCCGCAGCCGTCTCGGGCGTACCGTTGTCGGAAACTGGGGTGGTGCTCACTCGTTGATGCCTACGACGTCCGGCGTTTCCCACGCAAGATGCTGACCGCCATCGAGTGCGATCATCTGGCCGGTGATCGAGCGCGTCTCATAGAGATAGCGGATCGTCCGGCCGAATTCGCCGAGCTCGGGACCATGCTTCAGGAGGACGGCTTCCGCCTGCTTTTGGAACTCGGCCGGATCCTGGCGCGGCGAGGGGAGGGTCGGGCCCGGCCCGATCGCGTTGACCCGGATACGCGGCGCTAGCGCCTGAGCAAGCGTCCGGGTCGCCGTCAGCAGGCCCGACTTCGACAATTGGTAAGATAGGAAATGGGGCGTCGTTTTCCAGACGCGCTGATCGACCATGTTGACGATCAGACCCTCGCGGTCGGGCGGAAGTTGCGCGGCAAAGGCGTCGGCCAGGATGACGGGCGCGGTGAGGTTGACGGCCAGTTGCCGCTGGAAGCGTTCCGCGTCGAGGTCGCCGATGCCATCGGCCTCGAAGATCGAGGCGTTGTTGACGAGGAGCGTCAGCGGGCCAAGCGCGGCCGCCGCCATGCCGGGCAGGGCGCGGGCGGCGTCGAGGTCAGCGAGATCGGCGGTGACGACCGAGGCGCGGCCGCCCTGTTCGTTGATGCGGGCGGCGAGTTCGGCGGCATCGCCCACCGAATGACGGCAATGGATGGCGACCGCGAAGCCATGCGCGGCGAGATCCTCGACGATCGCGCGTCCGATTCGCCGCGCGCCGCCGGTCACCAGCGCAACGCCCATTTCCCCTGTCATCGTACCGCCATTCCCGTCGATTCCATGTCGCCGCGAAGATAGGCCGAAGCGGCGATTTCGGTAAGCCTTCGTTAGGCTTGGTTAAATGTGGTCAACACCTGCGTTTGCAATGTGACGCGAAGGCCGGACACGCTTCGCGTCGATCGATAAAATTTGAATAAATTCAACGACTTCGTGAGGCGTTGTGGGGTTTCTGCAACGCAGCGCGAATGCCGCGAACATGCCTTATTTCCTGTCCGGTTCCGCCGCATTCGGCCGCTTAATTTGGACCATCGGATCGGGGCGGCATTCTGTGCTCCGGATCAAGTTTTTGAGTTTCAGTTTAGTACGCATGGAGACCACGATGCTGCGTATCCGCACCCTCTCCCTGAGCGCCATGGCGCTCGCCCTGTCGGCTGCTCCGGTTCTGGCTGCGGACCTCACCTACGAGCCGGCCCCGGCTCCGGTCGAGACCTCGGTCCAGGGCTTCAGCTGGACCGGTCCGTATGTCGGCGCCATGGTCGGCTACGGCTGGTCGTCGAACGATGCCTCGGCCTGGGACGGCTTCGGCAGCATCAACGGCGACGGCTTCAAGGGCGGTCTCTATGCCGGTTACAACTTCGACATGGGCAACCAGTGGGTGATCGGCGCGGAAATCGACGCCAACCTCGATGACGTCAGCGGCTCGAACGCTCGCGGCACCGTCCGTCAGCGTTGGGACTCGACGGCCCGCGCTCGCGTCGGCTACGCCTTTGATCGTTACCTCGCCTACGGCACGGGTGGCGCGGCCATCTCGGGCGCCAGCGCCAACGGCAACATGGGCGCTACCGACTCCAAGACCCACATGGGCTGGACCGTCGGCGCCGGTGTCGAGGCGCAGGTCTGGAACAACGTCACGGCCCGCCTCGAGTACCAGTACGCCGATTACGGCAAGGAAAACTACAACATCGTTCCGGGCGGCACGGACATCGACTTCAGCACCAATACGATCCGCGCTGGTGTTGGCGTCAAGTTCTGATCCAGCCATCCGGCTGAATTGAGAAACGCCGGCGGGGCAACCCGCCGGCGTTTTTCGTTGGTGGAGCGCGCAGCGACGAAACGCGTGCGCCATCCGTCAGCGGCGCGCGTATTCCGTGCCGGCGAAGAGGGCGGCGTGCAGCGCCTGCCAGCTGTCGGCGTCCGGTGCGAGCAGAATCCCGCCATCGCGATGCGTCGCCAGATAGGAACTGCCGTCGAAGCGGGCCGAATGGCCGCCGGCCTCCTGATGGATCAGCCAGCCGGCGACATGGTCCCAGGCCGTCAGCTTGGCATAGAGCGCGAAATGACTGTGGCCGCCGGCCAGCATCCGGTATTCGTGCGCGGCGCAGCGATAGCTGGCGGCCGAGCGCGTCGCCGGCAGGTTGGCGCAGACCTGCGAGCGCAGCGGCTCCGGCAACAGCGCCCAGGAAGCGGTGCCCGACATCTCGTCGACCGGCTTCGCCGTCGCGACCTTGAGGTCGTTGTGGTAGCCGTCCGCGTTCTCCGTCCAGGCGCCTTCGCCGCGGACGGCGATCGTCCAGTCGCCGCCGATCGGGTCGAGGATGACGCCGCCGACCGTCTCGCCTCGCACAACCACGCCGGCCATGACACCGAACAGGGTCAGCCCGGAGGCGAAATTCTTGGTGCCGTCGACAGGATCGACGACGAAGGCCAGATCGGCGCCGTCGAGACGGTCGAGCAGGGTCTCGTCGGCGGAGACGGCTTCCTCGCCGATCACCACGGCGCCCGGAAAGGCCTGCACGAGCTTGGCCGCGATGACCTTTTCCGCCGCTTCGTCGGCATCGGTGACCAGATCGTCGGCCGATGTCTTCTGGCGCACGGCGCCGGATGTGAGGCGGCGGAAGCGCGGCAGGATCTCCTGATCGGCGGCCTCGCGCAAAATCGCCGCGACGGTGCGGGCATCGGCGGTGGTAAAGCTCATTTCGGTCTCCAGGCAGGCGTCAGGCGGTGACGCGGGTCTTTTCGAACGAAGGGACGCGGGCGGCGAAATCGTCGAGGAAGGCGACGAGCCGGGCGTTTGTGGCGCGCCACTCGCCGGCGAAACGCAGGTCGAGATAGCCGAGCGCGCAGGCGAGCGCGATATGGCCGATATGGATGGGGCCATCGAGGTCGATGGCCCGCGCGGCCGCGAGGCCGCGATCGACCTTGCCCTGCTGATGCGCCTCCCATTTCGCGCTTCGCCACTCCGGCGTACGCCAGCGCCCCTCATAAACCCGGAGCAGGGCCGCGTCGGCAATGCCGTCGGCGAGCGCCTGCATGACGAGGGCGGGATAGCGCTTCGCGGGATCTGCCGGGATGACGCCACCCCCGCCGGCACGGTGGTCGAGATAGTCGACGATGACGCGGGAATCGTAGATCACGAACCCGTCCTCGAGGATCAGCGCCGGGATCTTTCCGAGCGGATTTTGCTCGCGCAGCACCTCGGTCGGGTCGGTCGTGTCGGCGGTGACCTCTTCGATCTGGCTCGTCAGATCAAGTATTTCGGCGACGATCTTGACCTTTCGCCCGAACGGCGAGGCGGGGGAACTGCGCAGGACGAGCAAGACGGGATCCTAGGTAGGAGCTATCGGACCGGCGGCATGGTCAGCCGGTTCGTGCGGCAGGCCTTGCGATCGACCTCCGCGCAGGCGCGGAAGCGGAGGTCGCGCGTCATGCAGATGCGAACTTCCTTCAAGCGGCGGGAATCGCAGCTGACCGCGATGCCGTCGCGCCGCAGGCCGGGATTGGCGGCGATAAAGGCGGCCTCGACCTCGTTCGGCGACACCGTCAGATAGTCGGACACGTCGACGAAGCGGTCGGGGATGCGGACGGCCTCGTTCGCGGCGCGCGTCAGTGCGAAGTAGTCGACCGGGTCGAGGCCGGAACACGAGCCATGGGTGCGCCATTCGTGGCGTACCAGCGACGGGCTGGGCATGATGTCGAGCATGCCGTCGACCAGCTTGCGCGGCAGGCCGCTTCGCGGGCCGACATCGCAGTCGCGCGGCGAGCCGCGTTCATATTGCGGCCAGAGGCCGTGCACGACGAAGGCGAAGGGGCGGGGGCCGCCGCACTGGATGCGGTCGGAACGGCCGCGATCCTGGCAGTAGGTCGGCGACCAGGACAGCGACAGGACATAGAAGTCGAAGTCGCCGGGCGTATCGGCGATGGCCGGAGCGGTGGGGAGCGGGAGCCCGGCAAGTAAGCCGGCAGCGACGACCAAGCCCCGAAGGACTGCCCTGAGCGTCACCATCCGTACCGGTTGGGACGGACCGTCCGGCAATGGCCGTCATGGACGCGCCAGGGATCCTGGCCCGATACGCAGAAATCGACGTACCAGCCGATCGATGCAAAGCCCATGCGCTCCTCGATCAGGTAGTAGACGGCGGTCGGGCGGATGTTGTCGGCGATGAAGACGTCGGCCTTGCAGAAGCGACGATCGATCAGGCCGGGATCGCCCGGAATGAACTGGGATTCGCTGACGGCCGCGACTTCGCGGAAGGCGAGGTTGTTGCCCCAGGTATGGGTGTTGGCCCAGTGGTAGCGCTCCGCCATGTTGGAGAGGACGGCCGGTGCGTCGCAGGGCGGCACGGTACCGCGGTCCCAGCCCCGGCGCATCTCGGGCTCATAGCCATAGCTGCCCGAATAGTCGGCGGCCTGGGCGGCGGTGCCGGCGAGCGTCGCGAGGGCGACGGCGGCGAGGAGGGAGCGGATCATGACAGCGATTCCCCAGAGCTAGCTTTCGACGACGATGCGTCCAGCCGCTGCGACGGTCAAGCGTTGCGGGGGAGCGAACGGGTGTTGCGGTGAACAGTTCGTCGCCGTGTGGGCGGCTGGCAACAGCTGTCGATCGGTCCAATATGCCGTTCAGCAAAGAATTGGAGCACGGATATGGGACTTCTCGTCGACGGCGTCTGGCAGGATCAGTGGTACGACACCCGCAATACCGGCGGCCGCTTCCAGCGCAGCACGGCCGGCTTCCGCAACTGGGTCACGCCCGACGGCAGCCCCGGACCGACCGGCGAGGGCGGTTTCAAGGCCGAGCCCGGCCGCTATCATCTCTATATCGCCCGGGCCTGTCCCTGGGCGCATCGGGTCATGATCTTCCGTGCCTTGAAGGGCCTCGAAGACATGATCGACTATTCGGTCGTCAACTGGCTGATGGCCGAGAACGGCTGGACCTTCGCGCCCGGCCCAGGCGTGACGGAAGACAAGGTCAACGGTTTCGAGTTCCTGCACCAGGTCTATACCAAGGCCGATCCGAACTATTCGGGCCGCGTCACGGTGCCGGTGCTCTGGGACAAGCAGACCGGGACGATCGTCAGCAATGAATCATCCGAGATCATCCGGATGTTCAATTCCGCCTTCGACGGCGTCGGCGCCAAGGCCGGGGACTATTATCCGGAGGCCCTGCGCACCGAGATCGACGCGCTCAACACGCGCATCTACGACACGGTCAACAACGGGGTCTACAAGGCCGGCTTCGCGACGTCGCAGGCCGCCTATGAGGAGGCACTCCACCCGCTCTTCGCCAGCCTCGACTGGCTGGAGGGCCTGCTGTCGGAGCAGCGCTACCTGACCGGTGATCGCCTGACCGAGGCCGACTGGCGGCTCTTCACCACGCTGCTGCGCTTCGACCCGGTCTATGTCGGCCACTTCAAGTGCAACCTGCGCCGCCTGGTCGATTATCCGGCGCTGTGGTCCTACACGCGCGAGCTCTACCAGACGGCCGGCATCCGCGAGACGGTCGATTTCGACCACATCAAGCGGCACTATTACGAGAGCCACAAGACGATCAATCCGACCGGCGTCGTGCCGCTCGGGCCGATCATCGACTACGACGCGCGTCCGGACCGCGCCTTCGCGGCCTGAGGGCCGCGGCTCGGGTGCGCGGCGAGATCAGGTCTCGCCGCGGATCCACCAGACGCGCCGGCCGGCCTTCTCCGTCTCGCCGAGGATCGGGGCAAGGCCGGTCAGCAGCCCGTCCAGCGTGCGATCGATCTGCCAGGGCGGGTTGCAGATGACCAGGCCGGTGCCGTTGAAGGTGTCGGGCGTCGCCCGCTCGCGCACCCAGAGCTCGGCGCCGAGCAGCTTGGTGATGCCGCTTTCCGCCAGGCGCTTGTGGAAGTTGGTCACCGCGCCGATGTCCTTGATCGGATACCAGAGCGCATAGACGCCTGTCGGCCAGCGCTGATAGGCCTTCTCGAAACGGTCGAACAGAGTCTTGAACTCGTCCGGCTGCTCATAGGGCGGGTCGATCAGGACGAGGCCGCGCCGCTCCTTGGGCGGCACGAAGGAACCGAGCGCCAGCCAGCCGTCGAGCTCGATCGCCTTGACCTGGAAGTCGCCGGCGAACAGCGCGGCCAGCGTCGCATGATCTTCCGGGTGCAGCTCCACCGCCGTCATCCGGTCGGTCTTGCGCAGCAGATGGCGGATCAGCCAGGGCGAGCCAGGATAGTGCTTCAGCCCGCCTTCGGGATTGGCGGCCGCGACGGCGGCGAGATAGGGCGCGAGCGCTTCCGACAGCTTGCGCGTCAGGCCAGCCGCCGGCTTGCCGCTGTCATCGAGCAGCTTGCCGATGCCGCCCTGCCACTCATTGGTCTTGCCCGCCTCGACGGCCGTCAGGTCGTAGAGGCCGATGCCGGCGTGGGTGTCGATGACCCGGAACGGCTTGTCCTTGAGCTTCAGGTGCTCGATGAGGATCGCGAGGATGGCGTGCTTGACGACATCCGCGAAATTTCCGGCGTGATAGGCGTGACGATAGTTCATGTCGCGGTGGTCGCATCGAAGCGCGGCCGGCGCAAGAGGGCAACTCGCCAACCTTTCGCGCGCCGGGATTGATATTTCAACTTTTGAAGTTTTTCAGGCTAGGCAGCGACCGGCAATTGTTGCATTGCATGCCGAAAGATCTGTCAGCCTGCCCTTGCGTAACCTTTGCATTGGCGTCCATCCCGCGACGAGTCCATCAGTTCCGGATCCATCCCCCCATGGTTCTCGATTTCCTGACGCTCTACATCGTGATCCTGATGAATGCCCTGACCATGGCGATCATCTGGTTCCTGATCTGGTGGTCCTATCGCGGTTTCGGCGCGGCGCGAACCTGGATGGCGGCGTGCCTGGTCACGGCGCTGGGCGGGCTCGTGCTGTCGATGGAGGCGGTCGCCCATGTCGCGACCAACGTCATCGGCAACGGCATCGTCTTCTTCGGCTTCTGCCTCTATTGGATGGGGGTGCGGGAGTTCTACGGCGAGCCGAGGCCCTGGCGGGCGAGCTTCGCGATCACGGCGGGCGCGACGGCCGTCCTCGTCTTCTTCGCGACCGTCTATCCAAGCAGCCCCGCCCGCAACGCCGTCTATGCGCTTGGCCAGTCCGTGCCGTTGCTGCTGGCCGTCTACGATCTGACGCGCAAGGGCCGGCGTTCGCCCGGCAGCCTGCTGGCCGCCTGGGCGATGGGCATCGCGGTGTTCGTGCATGCCGTCGAGACGACGGCGAACCTGGCGCGAAGCCTCGCGATGCTGGCGCCGCTGCACTACGACATGGTCGAGACCATCGTCCTGCTGCTGGTCATCTTCAGCGGCGTGATGTGGAACTTCGGCATGATCGTCATGGCGATCGATCATCTGCGCGCCGAACTCGCCGTTCTGACCTATCGCGACGAGCTGACGGGGGCCGCGAGCCGGCGCCTGTTGCTGACCCGTTTCGCAGCCGTTGAAAAGAGGGCGCGACGCGAGGGGCGGTCGTTCGCGCTACTCCTCATCGATCTCGACAATTTCAAATCGATCAACGACGAGCATGGCCATGCGGCCGGCGACGACTGCTTGCGCCATGTCGTCACGATTGCCTCTGCCTGCCTGCGCCCGCGCGATCTCTTGGCGCGTCCGGGCGGCGACGAATTCAGCGTGCTGCTGCCGGATACGGACGCCGCGGGGGCGGAGCGCGTGGCGGCAGCCCTCGTGGCGGCGTTCCGCGCCAATCCGCTCCGGCGTGGCGAGACCTGCATTCGGCTCACCGTGAGCATCGGTGCGGCAGTCAGTACGCCCGAGCGCCCGCTGTCGATGGAGGAACTGGGGGAAGCGGCGGACCAGGCCCTCTACGCGGTGAAGCGCGCAGGGCGGGATGGTCATGCCCTCTCGGCCGCTGTTTCGATCGACGGTTCGGCACGGCGATCTGTTCCGAAGCCGGATATCGCCCCGCTCCGGACCGCGGCGAGGTCCGTTGCCATGGGTGCGCCCTCCGATCTGGAGTTGCCGAACGCTCCGGCCTTGCAGGACCGCTAGCGACTGTCAGGCGGCGAGCAGCCGCGCGATCTGGTCGACGGGGGAAGTGGTCAGGGTTTTCGGCAGTTCGCCTGCGATGCGGTCGGTGACCTGCTTGTGCAGGTTCTGGCGCAGGACGCCGAGGATTTTCGGCGGCGCGACGATCACGAGCTCGCTGAAGCTGTTTTCGAGCGCGGCGCGATAGAGCGCCCCGGCGATGATTGTTGCGAATTTCTGCTCCTCGAGCCAATGCCAGTCGGTCTGTTCGACGGCGCTGCGCGCCATGCCGACGCTCTGCATCGTCCGGCCGGGTCGGTCGGTTCCTTGTTCGCGCGTCGGCGGGTTGGAGCTGCCGTTCAGAATATCCTCGACGGTGAGGTCGAGAGCCTGAGGCGTGCCGCGATTGCGCAGGAAGAGCGCCTTCTGGCCGTCGCCCACGAGGATCAGGGTGTTGTGGCGGATCGGGAACTCGGGCATGGGGCTCTCCTGCGAACGGGCGTGACGCCACACCGTCGCGGCGCGGCACACTCGGTCTACGCACCGCGCGGCGGGAGGTTCCCGCATTATGGAGCGCGCCGGGGCCGGTCGGAATCGAAATCGACGGCGCCCGATCAGCTTTGCGTGTTGTCTTCCGCGGCCGGATCGACGTGCCGGTCAGGAACCGGTCGCCCCGTCGTTCCACGTCGCGGCATAGGCCTGGATCATGTCAGGATAGGCGTCCTCCGGCGGCAGGGCTGCGAAGCTCCGCGCCGCCGGCGTCGTCGCCCAGGGCAGTTTTTGGCTGGTCCACGTCTCCATGTAGGGCACGAACCAGCTTGGGTCGTCGAGCAGGGTGGGACGGAGGTTGACGAAGAAGTCGATGCCGTCGGGGCGGGTGAACATCCACGTCATGCAGTGACCGCAGAAATAGTGCTTCGTCGCGCCCCGCGCGCCGCCGATGACCGGCTCGCCCTGCGTGATCTCGAAGGCCTCGCTCGGGATCGCCGCCGATAGTGAATAGGCGCTCGACGACATCTTCTGGCAGCCCGTGCAGTGACACGCCATGGTCAGGAGCGGCCGCGCCCGGATCCTGAGACGAACCGCGCCGCAGCGGCATCCGCCCTCGCGGACGAAAGTGGTCGCGTCGTCTTCGGCGATCATGGTCATGTCCCGGCTCCTTGGCTGGGCCGATCATCGCCGGTCCCGATCCGGCGTGTCAAAGGTCATGGCGCGATGTCGCGTCTGTCCGGGCTGTTGCCAGCGGCTATGATACGGACCACGATTCCTGCCTGGAGCGTCCCGCGTGAGCGAATTCGAGAGCTTCTACCGCCTGGCCCTCGCCATCGCGATCGGCCTCTTGGTCGGCGTCGAGCGCCATTGGCGCGAGCGCGAGGCGGCGTCGGGTCTGCGCACGGCGGGAATCCGCACCTTCGCCTTGATCGGCATGCTCGGCGGAGGCACGGGGCTGGTCGAGAAGGCCATGCCGGCCGGCGGCCAGGTGGGGATCGCGACCGGGTTCATCTTCGTGGCGTTCGCGGCGATCTTCGCCGTCTACAAGCTGCGGGAGGCCGAGGCCGAGGGCGATTTCAGCGTCACGACCGTCGTCGCGGCGATGGCGACCTTCCTGTTCGGCGTCCTCTCCGTCCTCGGCGATCTGCGCGTCGCTGCGGCGGGCGGCGTCGCGTTGACGGCGATCCTGGCGAGCCGGGCGCCGCTGCATCAGTTCATCGAGCGGCTGAGCTGGGTCGAGCTGCGCTCGGCGATCATTCTGCTGTCGATGACGTTCGTCATCCTGCCCCTGCTGCCGAGCCAGCCATACGGCCCGTTCGGAGGCATCTCGCCGCGCGCGGTCTGGACGCTCGCCATTCTTCTCGCCGCGATTTCCTATGTCGGTTATGTCGCCGTCCGCCTGCTCGGCGCCGGGCGCGGCGAACTGGCGGCCGGCGCGGCCGGAGGGCTGGTCTCGTCGACGGCGGTGACGCTCGACAATGCCCGCCGCAC
>JAEWAD010000248.1 GCA_023391905.1 Pseudomonadota bacterium
GCGCCACCGGCCTTCGCCAGCGTCTTCGTGATCGCCGCGGTCAGCGACGTCTTGCCGTGGTCAACGTGGCCGATCGTGCCAATGTTGCAGTGCGGCTTAGTGCGCTCGAATTTCTCTTTTGCCATCGGAATTCTCCGTCGTGTCTGTCAGCAGGTTGGGTTTCGCGTGAGAGGTCTAGGCGTACTTCGCCTGGACCTCCTGAGCGACGGCCTGCGGAACCTGCTCATAATGATCAAACTGCATCGTGTAGCTCGCGCGACCCTGGCTCATGGAGCGCAGGTTGTTCACGTAAGAGAACATGTTGGCGAGCGGAACGAAGGCGGTGATGACATTCGCGTTGCCGCGCATGTCCTGGCCCTGGATCTGGCCACGGCGCGAATTCAGATCGCCGATCACCGAACCCACATACTCTTCCGGCGAGACGACCTCGACCTTCATGACCGGCTCGAGAAGAGCCGGATTGGCCTTCATCAGGCCTTCACGAAGCGCGGCACGCGACGCAATCTCGAACGCGATCGCCGAGGAGTCGACCTCGTGGTAGGCGCCGTCGATCAGGGCGATCTTCACGTCCACGACCGGGAAGCCCGCGATCGGGCCCGAGCTCATGACCGAGTTGAGACCCTTTTCGACGCCCGGGATGTATTCCTTCGGAACCACACCACCGATGATCTTGTTCTCGAACGTGTAGCCGGCGCCGATCTCGTTCGGCTCGATGACGAACTTGACGCGGGCGAACTGGCCCGTGCCGCCGGTCTGCTTCTTGTGCGTGTAGTCGACTTCCGTCGCCTTGCGAATGGTCTCGCGGTAGGCAACCTGCGGCGCGCCGACGTTCACGTTGATGTTGTAGGGAGCGCGGCGGAGGATATCGATCTTGATGTCCAGGTGCAGCTCGCCCATGCCCTTGATGATCGTCTGACCGGACTCGCTGTCGGTCGAAACGCGGAAGGACGGATCCTCGGAAGCCAGCTTCTGCAGGGCGGTGCCCAGCTTCTCCTGGTCGGCCTTCGAAGCCACTTCCACCGACATCTCGATGACCGGCTCGGGGAACTCCATCTTCTCCAGGATCACCGGAGCGGCGGAGTCGCAGAGCGTGTCGCCGGTGCGGGTTTCCTTGAGGCCAACGAGAGCCACGATGTCGCCGGCATAGGCAACTTCGATGTCTTCGCGGGAGTTTGCGTGCATCGCGACCATGCGGCCGATGCGCTCCTTCTTCTCCTTGGTGGAGTTGAGAAGCGTGGTGCCCTTGTTCAGGACGCCCGAGTAGATGCGAGCAAACGTCAGGATGCCGAAGGGATCTTCGATGATCTTGAACGCCAGCATGGCGAGCGGCTCGTCGTCGGTCGAATGACGCTCGACTTCCTGCTCGGTCTTGACGTCGATACCCTTGGTCGGCGGCACATCGACCGGCGACGGCAGGAAGTCGACGACCGCGTCGAGCAGCGTCTGGACGCCCTTGTTCTTGAAGGCCGAGCCAGCGAGAACCGGGAACCAGGTCGAGTGCAGAACGGCCTTGCGGATCAGCGACTTCAGGGTCGCCTCGTCCGGCTCGTTGCCTTCGAGGTAGGCTTCCATGGCGGCGTCGTCGAGCTCGACGGCGGCCTCGATCATGGTGGCGCGGTAAGCCGTCGCCTTCTCGAGCAGATCCGCCGGGATCTCTTCTTCGTCGTACATCGCGCCGATGGTGTCGTCGTTCCAGACGCACGCCTTCATGGTGATCAGGTTGATCACGCCCTTGAAGTCGTTCTCGGCACCGATCGGCAGCTGAATCGGGACAGCGCGGGCGCCGAGGCGCTGCTTGATGTCCGCGAGGCACATGTCGAAGTTGGCGCCGATCTTGTCCATCTTGTTACAGAAGACAATGCGCGGCACGTGGTACTTGTCGCCCTGGCGCCAGACCGTCTCGGTCTGCGGCTCGACGCCCTGGTTCGAGTCCAGCACGCAGACGGCACCGTCCAGCACACGCAGCGAGCGCTCGACTTCGATCGTGAAGTCGACGTGGCCGGGGGTGTCGATGATGTTCAGACGCTTGCCGTTCCACGACGTCGTCGTAGCAGCCGACGTGATCGTGATGCCGCGTTCCTGCTCCTGCTCCATGTAATCCATGGTGGCCGAGCCGTCATGCGTCTCGCCCATCTTGTGGTTACGTCCGGAGTAGAACAGAATCCGCTCGGTCGTCGTCGTCTTGCCCGCATCGATGTGGGCCATGATTCCGAAGTTGCGGTAGTCTTCGATCTTATGCGTGCGGGCCATAACGGACTGCCTTTCCGACCGGGTTACCAGCGATAGTGCGAGAACGCGCGGTTGGCTTCCGCCATACGGTGCGTGTCTTCGCGCTTCTTCACGGCGTTGCCGCGGCTGTTCGAGGCGTCGAGCAGCTCGCCCGACAGACGCTCGACCATGGTCTTCTCATTGCGGCCGCGCGCAGCAGCGAGCAGCCAACGGATTGCGAGAGCCTGACGACGGTCCGTACGGACCTCGACCGGCACCTGGTAGGTCGCACCACCGACGCGACGCGAACGCACTTCGATGTGCGGCGCGACGTTGTCCAGGGCCTGGCGGAACACCACGACGGGCTCCTGCTTGGTCCGGTTCTGGATGATGTCGAAGGCACCGTAAACGATGCTCTCGGCGACCGACTTCTTGCCGTCATACATGACGGCATTCATGAACTTGGTCACGACAATATCGCCGAACTTGGGGTCCGGGATGATCTCGCGCTTCTCGGCACTATGGCGACGGGACATTGTTCCTGACCCCTATTACTTCGGACGCTTCGCGCCGTACTTCGAACGACGCTGCTTGCGGTTCTTGACACCCTGGGTGTCGAGCACGCCGCGCAGGATGTGGTAGCGCACGCCCGGCAGATCCTTGACGCGGCCGCCACGGATCATGACGACAGAGTGCTCCTGCAGGTTGTGGCCTTCGCCCGGGATGTAGCCAATGACTTCGAAGCCATTGGTGAGGCGAACCTTCGCGACCTTACGAAGCGCCGAGTTCGGCTTCTTCGGAGTGGTCGTATAGACGCGCGTGCAAACGCCGCGCTTCTGCGGGTTCTCCTGCAGCGCCGGAACCTTGTTCCGCTTCGCCGGCGCTTGACGCGGCTTGCGGATGAGCTGGTTAATTGTCGGCATGCTTCGCCTTTCAGCTAGCCTACGGTTCTGTTTCGCTCCGCACTTCGCACCCCTGCCATGGCTTGAACCATGAACAAAGAGCGCCCGTACCGCTTTCAGCGGAGGCGCTACGAAATGCAGAGGATCACGGCATTCACCGCGATCATGCGTGTCGTTCTAACGTCTGTTTCGATCCCGACAGTGTTTAAACCTGAACTCCGCAACGCGTCGTCGCTGGAAAATTTGGGCTTACCACCTGCCTGAAAGCTCGCGGAACCTACTGATTTGACGCCCCCCCGTCAAGCCCCGAAGCGCCTCAATTTCGCGGGCCTCCCCGGGGCAAGGATTGGCGCCAGAGAGGCCGGAATCCGACACATTCGGAAAGGACGGCGCCCGCGTCTCGCAACTTTCCGCCGCGCAAGGCGACTCCGCACCGGCGCCACGGCACGACGGTTAGGGTGGCGCCGTGCGCTCCGAGAATGCGATTCCTTTCTGACCGGTTACGATCATCAGGATTCGCACGGTTTCTTCGCCGACGACTCGGCCGTTGTGGCGATGATCGACCATTTCCGCGAAAGAATCGCCAGCCTTGAAGATTCGGCTGCCCTGCCCTTCGCTCTCGACCTCGATCGTGCCGGCCAGGATATAGGCATAGGCCGGAACCGGGTGTCGATGCCAGCCGGTCTCGGCGCCGGCCGGAATCTCGACGATCAGCGACTGCACGAGCGGCTCGTCGGTCTGGAGATAGCGGATCGGAGCGCCGCTCGTCGTCGTCGTCGTCTCGAGGATCGGCTTCACCCGCACGGCAGGCTTGTAGCTCTCCTCGGCCTGCGCCGCGCCGATGAGCAGAACGGCGCCAAGCGCCGACAGAATCGCATGTCGCATGTCTTCCCCCCAAACCGAGCGCTCACGGCGCGGGATAAGCTCCACCCTGCCCTGCCGTAGCGGCAGTAGTGATACGCGATTGCGTGTCAAAGGGAAGAGGCGGATGGAGACATGGCGGCCCGAGTGCCGATGTCGGCCGCGCGCCTCAGTAGCGCACGCCCGACTGGGTAGTAAGCAGCTCGCCCGTCGAGCTCGCATTGTCCTGGAGCGACTTGCCCCAGGCGCGCACCTGGTCGTCATAGGTGTCGCGCGTCTGCGCATCGAGGACGGCCACCGGCGCGGTGACGATCAGGCCGGCGGCGGTGCCAACGCTCGCCGCCGCCCCCGTCGTGACGGCGACCAGCTTGTCGCCGAGCGCGACATGAGAGTCCGTCATCGTCTGGCCGGACGCGAGACGCGTGCCGATCAGCTGGACGACCTCCGGGCTCGCCGCGAACTTGGCGTGGTTGAGCTTGTCGTCGGTCCTGAGCTTGGTGAGATCGATGACGGTGATGCCCTCGGCCGACATCTCGGAAGCGTAGGGCTCCTGCGTCACGTCGATCTGGCCGAGCCGTTCGACATTGCCCCAGACCCGGCGCGAGACCTGAAGCGCGCGATCGTCCCGCGAGACGAAGAGCGTCATGTTCGGACCCGTCGGCCCGATGTCGACCATCATGCGACGGAAGACGTCGACGTCGACGTCGGGCGAGGCGAGCATGACGTTCTTGATCTTGGCGGGGACGCGCTTGTCGCGGATCGCCATCTGCCGGAGCGCCTCGAGCGCGACCATGTTGCCCATGGAGTGCGCCAGGATCGACACCTCGTCGACATTCGGATCGTCCGCGAGCGCCGACAGCAGCAGTTCGAGCGCGTCGCGCGAATAATTGGTGCTCTCGCGGTCATAGCCATAGGCGAGTACGCTGCCGCGCGACGGCCAGGTGAAGAGGATCGGCACCACCTTGGCGTCGGAGTCATGCACGATCTGGGCGAAACGGTAGACGGCGTCCTCGAAGCGGTTGTTGAAGCCGTGAATGAAGACGAGCGCCTGCCGCTTCGGCGACTGCTTGATCTTGCTGTTGAACCAGGCCTTGGCCTGACCGAGATCCATGTCCTCGGCCTTGACGGTGACGAAATCCGTCGCCGGGTTGCCGGGCAGCTTCCGCGGCCACTGCACGTCGCCAACCTTGCGGGCGTTGTCCGGCGGGATCGAGACGACGATGTTGGCGAAGTCGATGGCGCGGGCGCGCTCGCCGGTGAACATCTCACCGCGCTCGGCCGAACGCTGCCGCGTCGTCGCCACCGCCATGTCCACCGTGCTGGATCCCGGCACGGGGGCGGAGACATCGACCGGCAGGAGCACGCCCTTCGGTCTGCCGGCGCAGCCAGCGAGAAGACCGATCACGACAAGGCCGGTCACTCCCGTCCGGATCAAAACCGTGAGGCTACGCAATCCAACACCCCCGAAGCGAATGCGCGGCCTGACGACCAGGCGCGCGGATCCCGTACACCGCTACCATCATAGCGTGACGAAATGCACTCATAGCGTCACGCAGCGTCAGAGTCTCGGCAGCACAATAGCGGACATGAAAAAGGCCGCCCTGAGGCGGCCTTTAGTCGCGGTGTGTGGCGGGCCGGTTACTCGGCCGCGCTCGTCAGGTCGCCGAGCAGGCCGGCAGGCGCTGCCGCCGGGGCCGATCCAGCCGAGGAGCGGCGACGCTCCTCGAGGATGAGATCGTCGCGCTTGGTCGCGATCTCGCGGATGCGGCCCATCGTGCCACCGGTACCGGCCGGGATCAGACGACCGACGATGATGTTCTCCTTGAGACCATCGAGCGGGTCGACCTTGCCACTGACGGCCGCCTCGGTGAGGACGCGGGTCGTCTCCTGGAACGACGCGGCCGAGAAGAACGACCGGGTCTGCAGGCTGGCCTTGGTGATGCCGAGCAGCACCGGATTGCCGAGCGCGGGCTTCTTGCCCTCGGTCTTCGCCTTCTCGTTGATCAGGTCGAAGTCGAGGCGATCGACCTGCTCGCCGTTGAAGAACTCCGTCTCGCCGGCATCGAAGATCTCGACCTTCTGCAGCATCTGGCGAACGATCACCTCGATGTGCTTGTCGTTGATCTGCACGCCCTGCAGTCGGTAGACGTCCTGGATCTCGTTGACGAGGTAGGCCGCGAGAGCCTCCACGCCCTTGATCGCCAGAATGTCGTGCGGCGCCGGGTTGCCGTCCATGATGTAGTCGCCCTTCTCCACGGCATCCCCTTCCTGGAGATGGAAGGGCTTGCCCTTCGGGATCAGGTACTCGATCGGCTCGAGCGGCTGGCCGTCGGCACCAACGGCGCCCTCGACCGGCTCGACGATGACGCGACGCTTGTTCTTGTAGTCGCGACCAAAGCGGATCGTGCCGTCCATCTCGGCGATGATGGCGTGATCCTTCGGACGACGAGCCTCGAACAGCTCCGCCACGCGCGGCAGACCGCCCGTGATGTCGCGCGTCTTGGCGCCTTCCGTCGGAATACGCGCCAGAACGTCACCGGCATGCACCGTCGAGTTCGGGTCGACCGAGAGAATGGCCTCCACCGACAGCATGTAACGGGCTTCACCGCCACGCGGGAGCTTCAGGACCTTGCCGTCCTTGCCCTTGATGACGATGGCCGGCTTCAGATCGCCGCCGCGCGGGTTGGCGCGCCAGTCGATGACGACGCGCTTGGTGATGCCCGTCGACTCGTCGGCCGTCTCCACGACGGAGATGCCTTCGACCAGGTCCTCGTAGCCGATGGTACCGGCCACTTCGGTGAGCACCGGACGGGTGTACGGATCCCATTCGGCGAGGCGCTGGCCGCGCTTGACGTGATCGCCCTCGTCGACGTGGACGCGCGAACCGTAGGTGACGCGGTTGACCGCGCGCTCGGTTCCGTCCTTGTCGACGATCACGATCGCCATGTTGCGGCCGAGGGCCACCAGCTTGCCGGCGGAGTCACGCACCACGTTGCGGTTACGCATCGTGACCGTGCCTTCGAAGCTCGACTCGATGAAGGACGAGTCCACCACCTGCGCCGTGCCACCGATGTGGAACGTACGCATGGTGAGCTGCGTGCCGGGCTCGCCGATCGACTGCGCCGCGATGACGCCGAC
>JAEWAD010000250.1 GCA_023391905.1 Pseudomonadota bacterium
AGCGGGCATAGAGCAGCGGCTCAGGCGCGATGGCGACGCCGAGCTCGGCCGACAGATCGGCGCCGCCGAACATGGCGAACTCGATCCGGTCGCTGGCGGTGAGGATCGAGGCGACGTTCTCAAGCCCCTCGACGCTCTCGATCAGTACGGCGAGGCCAAGGTCGAGACCGGCTTCGGCGAGCAGCCCGGCCACCCAGCGCACCTCGTCGGCCGTGTCGACCTTGGGCAGGAAGATCACGCCGGCGGCCGGCCGCGCCTCGATGACGGCGAGGAGGTCGCGAAGACCCTCGGCGCTGCGCGGGCTGTTGATGCGAAGCACCCGTTCCGGGCCTGCGACATCGGCGAGAAAGGGGATCGCGGCGGCGCGCGCCTCGGCCTTCAGGGCCGGCGGCACCGCGTCCTCGAGGTCTAGACAGACGACGTCGGCGCCCGTGGCCAGTGCCTTGGCGTGCACCTCGATGCGGTTTCCGGGAGCGAAAAGTAGAGTTCTGCGCGCGCGCATGATGGGACCGCATCTCCTGCAGAGTGCCGTATGCGTCAAATTTGTCCGGACAAATAAAAGGACGCAAAGAGGCTTGTCAAATGATTTGTCCGGACAAATCAGGTTTGCCTAGCCGGCCAGCGTCAGCGCGACCAGCGCCGCCGCATCGGGGTTGGATTCCAGGTCTTCGATCGCCGCGATCAGCGCATCGACCTTCGCCGGCGCGAGCGGCACCGCGCCATAGCCGGCGCAGCGACGGAACTTGTCGACATTCTCGGCGTCGGTCAGCGGGGCGGCCGGGTGGCCATAGACATGCGGAAGCGTGATCGCGTGATCGGAGCCGTTCTTGAGGCGCACCCGGATCGTCTGCGGATCGAGCGCGTTCAGATCGGGATTGTCGTCCTGCACGACATCCACCAGCGCGGCGTAGCGATGGACTTTTTCGTCGTCGAGCGCCGCGCGGTCGCGGAAGTCGGGAACGTCGACCCGGCCACGCGCCAGCATGGTGCCGGCGACGAAGCGCAGGCAGAGCTTGGCATAGTTCGATTCCGGATTGGCGACATCCGGCCGGCCGACCAGGCGATTGACCAGCGGCGGCACCTCGCAAACCACGCCGGCGATCTCGTCGGCCGTGAAGCCATGCACCTGCATGAGCTTGCCGATGCCGTCGACGGCGCCATGCGTGAGGCGGCCGCTCGGATACGGCTTGTGCGACATCTCCAGCATCTGCCAGTCCTTGCCGAGACGGGCGAGGAAGGGCTCGAGGTCGTAGTCGTTCTGCTCGAAAAGGGCGAAATAGCCGTACTGGCCGACCAGGATGTCATGCGGGCCGCGGAAGCCGGCAGCGGCGAGATCCGTGGCGACGATGGCGGCGCGGGCGTTGAACCCGACCTGCAGGCCGAGCATCGGCGAACCCTCGACATGCGGTTGCAGCGTGCCGCTGGTCTGGGAATATTGCGCGCCGAGCGCGTTCTTGAGAGCTAGCGCGTCGAAGCCGGCGAGCTTGCCGATCGCGGCGACCGCTCCGAAGCCGCCCGCCGTCGCCGGCCGGAAGAAGCGCAGGGCCGAATTGGTGACGACGCCGAGCATGGTCGAGACGTCGACGCCGAGCGCCAGCGCCGTGATCAGGTCGCGGCCGGCGATGGTTCGACCCTTCGCCTCCTCACGCTCCGCCCAGGCCATGACGGCCGAGAGGATGGTCGCCATCGGATGCAGCACGGCGCCTTCATGCACGCAGTCGAATTCGAGGCAATGGATCTGGTAGGCGTTGACGATCGCCGCCTGCTGGGCCGGAAGCTTCTCGCCGGTCAGCCAGACGGTCGCCTCGTCGCCCTGGCCCCAGCCGGCCGCGACCTGCTTCAGTTCCGGAATGCCGGTGCCGGCGGAGCCGGCGATGCCGACGCCGAGCGTGTCCAGCAGGAAGGTCTTGGTCTTGGCGACGACCGCCGCGGGGAGATCCTCGAAGCGTGTGTCGATGACATGGTCGACGACGCGGTCGAGCGGATTGGCCGAGGCCATGATGCGAATTCCTCAGACCGGGGCAGGGATGCTGGCGGCGAAGTGCCGGGCGATGTCGAGGCGCGTGGCGCACCAGACATCGGGCTGGCTCTTCACATACTGGATGAACTTCTCCAGCACGCCGATGCGGCCGGGGCGGCCGATGATCCGGAGATGCAGGCCGAGCGACATCATCTTGGGTCCGTCGGCGCCTTCCTCGTAGAGCTGGTCGAAAGTGGCGATGGCATAGTCGAGCCAGTCCTGCGGCGTGTAGGAGGGCGCCGTCCAGAACTTCATGTCGTTGGTGTCGAGCGCATAGGGGACGATGACGATCGGCTTCGGGCCGGCGTCCGTCTCGACCACGTCCCAGCGCGGCACGTCGTCGGAGAAATCATCCATGTGATAGGCGAAGCCGGCCTCGGCCAGCAGGCGCCGCGTGCGGTCGGTATGCAGATAGCGCGACAGCCAGCCATAGGGGCGGGTGCCGGTCGTCGACGCGATGCTCGTCACCGCCTTGTCGATGAAGTCGCGCTCGCGCGCCTCGTCATAGGAAAACTGGTGGATCCAGCGCCAGCCATGGCTGCAGGTCTCGTGGCCGCCATCGCGGATCATGTCGGCGAGTTCGGGTGCGTTCTCGATCGCCATCGCCGCCGCCGTCACCGTCGTCGGGATGCCGTGCTTCCGGAACAGGCCGAAGACGCGCGGCGCGCCGGCGCGGATGCCGTACTGGTAGTTGCTCTCGTTGGCGTAGTTGCGGATCGGGATCTTCAGCGCCACGCCGAGTTCGTCGACCGGCTCGGGGCCCTTGTCGCCGCGGGCGACGGTCATCTCCGAGCCTTCCTCGATGTTGATGACGAAGGACATGGCGAGCCGGGCCTGGTTCGGCCAGGAGAAGGACGCGGTCATCAGTGGTATTCCTCCCCGCCGGAGACGTTGATCGCCTCGGCGGTAATGTAGGCGGCGGCGTCCGAGCAGAGGAACGCGGCGGTTTCGGCGGTGTCGTTGGGCGTGCCGGTGCGCTTCAGCGGGATGCGGGCACGCATCTCGTCCAGATAGGCCTCGATCGTCTGGCCGCGCGCCTCGGACATGAAGCGGTTCTGCCAGGCGCCGAGCCCCGTCGTGACGTGGTTCGGGCAGATCGCGTTGACGGTGATGCCGTGCTCGCCGAGCTCCAGCGCCGCCGAGCGGGTCAGCCCGATCAGGCCGTGCTTCGACGCCGTGTAGGCGCTGGCGAAGGCGAAGCCGGATTTGGCTGCCTGCGAGGCGATGTTGATGATCCGGCCGCCCTGGCCCTGGGCGATCATCTGCCTGGCGGCGTGCTTGGTCGCCAGCGCCGGGGCGCGCAGGTTGACGCCGAGTACGACGTCCCAGTTCTCGGCCTCGAGCTCGACCAGGGGTCCGAACAGATAGCCGACGCCGGCATTGTTGATCAGGATGTCGAGCCGGTCGAAATTGTCGACGGCGGCCTGGACGATGCGGGCGATCTCGGCCTCGTCGAGCAGGTCGCCGGTGACGGTCACGACTTCGGCGCCGTCGGCCGCGAGTTCGGCCGCGACCGCCTCGAGATCGGTCAGTGTGCCGACGCCATGCGCCGGCGCGGTGGCGCCCGAGATCGCGCCCCGGTCGTGCAGGACGATCTTGGCGCCTTGCGAGGCCAGCTTGCGGGCCATGCCCTGGCCGAGCCCGCCGGGCCGTCCCGCGCCGGTGATCAGTGCGACCTTGCCGGCCAGTCCGCGCTCGCTCATCACGCGGCTCCGAGCGTGCGGGTCATGATGAAGGTGGGATTGTCGGCAAAGGCCTGGAACTCGGCCGCGATCTTCTGCATCGTCTCAGTCGCCACATCGGTGCCGAACTTCTCCATGTCGACGACATCGATGATCTCGACATAGGCATAGGGTGGCTTGGCGTCCGAGCCGAGCACGCCGGTCGTCTGGTGGACGGAGAAGGCGCCGATCGAATCGAGGCCGTTCACGACCGGAATGTCCGTCGACTTTGCCCAGGCCTCATAGACCTCGGGGTCGACACCGGCCTTCAGATTGAACAGCACCACGATACGCGTCACACCGACCTCCACTGCGATTTCTGCCCGAAACAACTCAGGCTAGCCGATTATTTGTCCGGACAAATGTCTGGGCCAAACCGATGCCTGTCAACCCATTTTTGCGAAGTTTCTCCAAGAACTGCTTGACAAGACCGGGGAGCTGAGGCGTGATTTGTCCGGACAAATCCACAAAAACAATCCGAGGGGTCCTACGATGCTGAAGAGAAACGCGTTGCTTTCGGCCGTCGCCGTGGCAACCCTTGCCGTGACGGCGGCGCCCGCCGCCGCCCAGCAGATCCTCGTCCTGGCCGAAGACGTTCCGGCCGGCCTTGATTATGACGGCCCGTCGGCGGCGATTCCCGCCAGCCAGCAGGGCATGGTCACCCTGATGGAGCCGCTCGTCGGCTATGCCGCGGGCCCCGCCAACGAGGACGGCATCGGCATGCCGGACTTCTCCAAGATCGAGGGCCGGCTCGTCGAGAGCTGGGACTATGATCCCGCCACGTTGACGTGGACCCTGCATCTGCGCAAGGGCGTCAAGGGCTGCGACGGCGCGACCTTCGATGCCAAGGACGTGGCCTATACCTTCGCCCGCGCCAAGTCGGTGAGCGGCGCCGCGCCGATCGGCTGGTTCCTGTCCAATGTCGCCTCGATCGACGGCTTCACGCCGGCCGTGTTCGGCGACGATCCGAAGGCCAAGGAGCTGGGCGACGAGGTCAAGATCATCGACGACTACACGGTCCAGATCCGTCAGTCGGAGCCGAACGCGCTGTTCCTGCCGGTGCTCTCGATCTTCGGCCTCCTCGTCTACGACAAGGAGACGATGGAGAAGCACGCGACCGAGAAGGATCCCTGGTCGCACGACTATGCCAACACGCAGAACGCGCCCGGCTTCGGCGCCTATTGCCTCGACAAATGGTCGAAGAACCAGGAGATCAGCTACAAGGCGAACCCGGACTACTACCGGGGCAAGCCGGCGATCGACAAGGTCACCGTCCGCCGCGTGCCGCAATCGTCGAACCGCGCCGTGGTGCTGCGCACCGGCCAGGCCCAGCTCGCCAGCGGCCTGACGCCGAAGGAATTCGACAGCCTGCGCACGGCCAAGGGCGTCGCCGTCGGCGGCGTCACGGGCAACGAGAACCTGTTCGTTCATATGAACTTCGCCGCGAAGCCTTTCGACAATCCGAAGGTTCGCGAGGCGATCGCCCATGCGATCCCGTTCGAGCAGATCATCAAGACCGGGTATTTCGGCCAGGCGCATCAGTGGAAGGGCTCGGTGCCGAGCGGCTATCCGGGCTTCAAGGAAGCCGGTCAGTACAGCTACGACCCGGAGAAGGCCAAGGCCCTGCTGGCCGAGGCCGGCTATGCCGACGGCAAGGGTCTCGAAGCCTTCGGCGACGCATTCCAGCTCTCCTACGTCGCGGAGAAGGAATCGACGCTCGGCCCGATCGTCAACATCATCCAGTCCTCGCTGCGCGCCATCGGCATTCCGGCGACGCTCAATCCGATCCCGCAGACCCAGTATGGCGACCGCCAGCTGGTGAAGGGCGATCTGCCCTTCGCGGTCAATGACCAGGAGAAGCCGATCGGCGTCGACGCCGGCTACGCGGTCCAGCTGTTCTTCGTGTCGAAGGACAAGGGCGGCCTCAACAACATGGTCAATTATTCCAGCCAGGTCGTCGACGATCTCTGGGCAAAGGCCCGCATCGAGCCCGACGCGGCCAAGCGCACCGAGATGCTCGGCCAGATTCAGGACCAGCTGGCGGCCGACGTCGCCTGGCTGCCGGTGGTCGAGTACAAGACGCAGTGGGCCTATTCGGACAAGCTCAAGGGCATGCGCTGGTATCCGGACAACTCCGTCCGCTACTTCGATCTCAGCGTTCAGTAATCCGAAGGAGGCAGGCCGGTTTCGGTCTGCCTCTTTCCCGCCGAGGGTCGGCCCGTGCTGTTTCGATACATCTCCAAGCGCTTCGCCGTTGGGCTGCTTCAGCTCATCGGACTGACGATCGCTGTTTTCTTCCTGATCCGACTGCTGCCGGCGGACCCGGTGTCTCGCCTGGTCGGCATGAATGCCAGCCCAGAGGCCTATGCGCAGGCGGCCAAGCAGCTCGGCGTCGACCGGCCGCTTCTGGCGCAGCTGGCGACCTATCTCGGCTTCCAGCCCGAAATTGCGCCGGGATTGCTGCAGGGATCGCTGGGCATATCCTGGGTCACCGGCACGCCCGTCACCGCGGAGATCGCCGCCTATCTGCCCGTGACCCTCGAACTCGTCACGCTGAGCTTCATCCTGGCGCTCGCCGTCGCCGTGCCGATCGGCATGTTCGGTGCGCTCAATCCCGGCGGCAAGGCTGACAAGGGCGTCTTCGTCTACTCGCTGTTCGCCGGCTCGCAGCCGGAGTTCTGGTGGGGCCTGCTGTTCGTCTATCTGTTCTTCTTCACCCTCGGCATCGCGCCGGCACCGCTCGGTCGGCTGTCGCCGATGTCCAGCCCACCCGATGTCGTCACCGGCTTCATGACGGTCGACGCGCTGATCGCCGGCCAGTTCGACCTCTTCGTCGAGGCGCTGCATCACCTGATGCTGCCGGTCTTCACCATGGCGTTCATCCTGTCGGGGCCGATCATCAAGATGGTGCGCCAGAACATGGCCCGCGCCCTGCAGTCCGACTTCGTGCTCTACGCCAACTGCGCCGGGCTGCCGAAGCGGCGGGTTGCCGGCTATGCGCTCAGGGCGGCGATGGCCCCGTCGATGACGCTGATCGGCATCCTCTATGGCTTCATGCTCAGCGGCGCGGTCCTGACCGAGAGCGTCTTCTCGCTCGGCGGCATCGGCCAATACGCGATCAACGCGGTGCTCAACTACGATTATCCCGCCATCCAGGCGGTCGTGCTCGTGATCACCGCCATCTCGCTTGTCGTCTATCTCGCGCTGGACCTGATCCACGCCGCGATCGACCCACGGATTGCCTTCTGATGTCGAGCCAGCACACCCTCGAAACGGCAGACATGCTGCCGCGCCGCCGCCGCGACTGGCTGTTCGGCCTTGGCCTGACGATCGTCGTCATCGTCGTCGCGCTCGCCGTGGTCGGCCCCTATATCGGCCCCTACGATCCGACGCTGACGACCCCGAACGTCTCGGTCCCGCCGCCGTCGCTCGCCGAGGTGCCTGGCCTCTTCAGCGCCTGGATCTCGGGCACGCTTGAGGCGCCACCGCACTGGATGGGCACGGACGCCAGCGGCTTCGACGTGTTCTCCCGCGTCATCGCCGCGCCGCGCACCGACCTCGTCATCGCGCTGGTCGCCAACGGCCTGTCGCTCGTCATCGGCGTCTTCCTCGGCCTGATCGCCGGCTATTACCGCAATGCCGCGACCGAGTTCATGATGCGCGTCTCCGACGTCATGCAGTCGTTCCCGGTATTCATCTCCGCCATGGTTCTGGTGGCGCTGGCCGGTCGCTCGACGACCAACATCGTCATCGCGCTCGCCTTCGTCTACACGCCGATCTATGTCCGCCTGACCCGAGCCGAGGTGATGAGCCAGAAGGTGCGCGGCTTCGTCGAGGCGGCGCGGGCGCTCGGCAATACCGAACTCAACATCGCCATCCGCCACGTCCTGCCGAACTCGCTAACGCCGGCGCTGATCCAAGCCTCCGTCACCATCGGCTTCGCCATTCTGCTCACCGCGGGCCTGTCCTTCGTCGGCGCCGGCGTGCGCCCGCCGACGCCGGAATGGGGCCTGATGATTTCCACCGGCGCCAACCAGATCATTCTTGGCGAATGGTGGCCGTCGGTGTTCCCGGGCATTGCCATCTCCCTGACCGTGTTCGGCTTCGCCGTGCTCGGCAACGCTCTGGAGCGCCGCTATGATGCATCGTGAGGCAGCGGCGGTGGCCGAGCGCCCGGAGACCATGGCGGCGCGTACCGTGCTCTCGGTGGAGAATCTCGTCGTCGGCTACCCGGTCGATGGGCGCATGGTGAAGCCGGTCGACGGGCTCTCCTTCAAGGTCCATGAGCGCGAGGTGGTAGGGCTGATCGGCGACGCCGGTAGCGGCAAGTCGACGGCGGCGCTGGCGCTGCTCGGCCTGGCGCGACCGCCGGGCAAGATCCTCGGTGGCCGTGTCGAGTTCGACGGCCGCGATCTGCTCAAGCTGCCGGAAGCCGAGATCCGCGCCATCCGCGGCCGCGACATCGGCATCATCGTGCAGAACCCGCGCTCCTCGCTCAATCCGATGCTCCGGATCGGCAAGCAGATCGGCTACGCCTACGAGGCGCACAACCAGGCGAGCGGCACCGAGGTTCGACGCAAGGCCATCGAGATGCTGCGCATGGTTGGTATCAACGATCCCGAAAGCCGGGCCGAGGCCTATGCGCACGAGCTTTCAGGCGGCATGGCGCAGCGCGCGCTGATCGCCATGGCGCTCTCCTCGAAGCCGAAGCTGCTGATCGCCGACGAGCCGACCAGCGGCCTCGACGTGACGATCCAGGCGCAGTTCCTCGACGAGATGTGGAACACGGTCCAGAAGACCGGCTCCGCCATCCTGCTGATCACGCAGGAGCTGGGCACGCTCGCCAATTATTGTGACCGTGTGTTGGTGCTGCATGAGGGGCGGATCGTCGAGGACGCTCCGGTCCGGCAGTTTTTCGCCAATCCGCAGCATCCTTACAGTCAGCAGATCCTGAAGCTGCAGCGCGAGCGCGGCCACTCGCTCGGCCTGCCGCCGATCGAGGCCGGCACCAGGCCGCTCCTTGCCACCACGGATCTGCGCAAGACCTTCGCCGTCCGCCATACCAAGAAGCTGATCCAGGCGGTCGACAAGGTCTCGCTGACGATCGGCCGCGGCGAGACGCTCGGACTGGTCGGCGAAAGCGGCTCCGGCAAGACGACGGTGGGGCGCTGTATGCTGCGGCTGCTGGAGCCGTCGTCCGGCTCGGTCGTCTTCGACGGCGAGGATCTCGTCAAGCTGCCGCCGAGCGACATGCGGCGCTATCGCTCGAAACTGCAGATCGTCTTCCAGGACCCGTTCGACAGCCTCAATCCGCGCTGGTCGATCCGCCGGATCCTGACCGAGCCGCTCGACCTGCACACGAAGCTGTCGACGGCCGACAAGCGCAGGCGGGCCGAGGAACTGATGGACCTCGTCGATCTCGATCGCGCGCTGCTCGACCGCAGGCCGCGCGGCCTCGGCGCCGGCGCCTTGCAGCGCATCAACATCGCCCGCGCGCTCGCCTGCAATCCCGAGTTCATCGTGCTCGACGAGCCGACCTCGGTGCTGTCGCCGCGCGCCCGCGTCGGGCTGATCGAGCTGCTTGTCCGGCTCCAGAAGGAGCTCGGCATCAGCTACCTGTTCATCAGCCACGACCTGACGACGGTTCGCTATCTCTGTCACAAGGTCTCGGTCATGTATCTCGGCCAGATCGTCGAGACGGGAACCGTCGAGCAGGTGTTCAGCAAGCCGCGCCATCCCTATTCGCAGGCGTTGCTCTCGGCGCATCTCTTCCCCGATCCCACCAACCGGCGCGTCGACAACGTCATTCCGGCGGCGCTCGAGGGCGAGATCCCGAGCCCGATCGACCTGCCGCATGGCTGCTACCTGGCAAGCCGCTGCCCGCATGTGGTCGAAGCCTGCCGGGCGACGCCGCAGGCGCTGGAACCGCTCGAAGGCGGCCAGAGCGTCCGCTGCTGGCGGGCCGTGGCGGGCGAGATCCAGGCCTTCGGAGGGGCGCACGCATGACGGACGCGATCGACGACGTCGTCATTGTCGGCGCCGGTGCCAGCGGTGCTGCGGTCGCGTGGCGGCTGGCGCGGGCGGGCCTGAAGGTCACCTGCCTCGAGCAGGGCGACTGGGTGCGCTATGACGAGGTGCCGAGCTTCCGCACCGACTGGGAGGTGGCGCGCCAGACCAGCCATCACCCCAATCCGAACGTCCGGCGCAACCCGGTCGACTATCCCGTTGATGACAGCGAGGCGGCGATCAAGCCGTTCCTCTATAGTGCGGTCGGCGGCTCGACCATTCTCTGGGGCGCGCATTTCCCGCGCTTCCGCCCCTCCGACTTCCGGGTCAAGACGCTCGACGGCGTCGGCGACGATTGGCCTATCTCGTACGAGGATCTCGCGCCCTACTACGAAGAAAACGACCGGATGATGGGCGTCTCGGGCCTTGCGGGCGATCCCGGCAATCCGCCGCGCCTGGCGCGCCAGATGCCGCCGCTGCCGCTCGGCCGGGGCGCCGAGAAGATGGCCGGCGCCTTCGACCGGCTCGGCTGGCACTGGTGGCCCTGCGATGTCGCCATCAACTCGCAGCCCTATGGCGAGGGGCGGGGCGGCTGCAACAATTGCGGTCCCTGCGATCTCGGCTGCCCGACCGGCGCGCGCAGTTCGTCCGACGTCACTTACTGGCCGCAGGCGATCCGTGCCGGGGCGAAGCTGATTACTGGAGCACGCGCGTTCGAGATCGAGACCGACAGCCAGGGCCGCGCGACGGGCGTCGCGTATTACGACCGCGACGGCACCGCGCAACGGCACCGGGCGCATGTTGTTATCCTGGCCGCCAACGGCCTCGGCACCGCGCGGCTCATGCTGCTGTCGCAGTCGAAGCGCTTTCCGAACGGCATCGCCAACGACACCGACCTGGTCGGTCGCCGCCTGATGCATCATCCGACCGGCATGGTGACCGGCACCTTCGGCGAGGCGATCGACGGCTACGCCGGTCCGTTCGCCGTCTCGATCCTCTGCCAGCACTTCTACGAGACCGATGCGGCGCGCGGCTTCGTGCGCGGCTACCAGATGCAGCTGGTGCGCTCGAACGGCCCGGTCGGCACGGCGGTGGGCGGCTACCTGCCGCGCGTCCCCTGGGGCGAGGGACACCACGAAACCTTCCGCAACACCTTCGCCCGCACGGCGAGCCTGACGGTCACGACCGAGGACCTGCCGCGCCTCGACAACCGTGTCACGCTCTCGGACAGCCTCAAGGATGCCTGGGGCATCCCGGCGCCGAAGATGACCTACAGCCTCGACCAGAACACCAAGGACATGATCGAGCACGGCATCAAGAGCGCGACGCGCGCCTTCAACGAGGCCGGCGCCGTCGCCGTCACGGCGGAGCGCCTGGTCGTCAATGCGGGCTTCCACCTGCTCGGCACCGCCTGCATGGGCAGCGATCCCGACGCCAGCGTCGTCGACGGTGATTGCCGGGCGCACAGCGTGCCCAACCTGCTGGTCGTCGACGGCTCGGTCTTCACCACATCGGCGGCGCTCAATCCGACGCCGACGATCCAGGCGGTGGCCCTGCGCGCCGCCGACCGGCTGCTCGCGGCGCGGCGCGGCGTGGAGGTGGCGGCATGACAGGCG
>JAEWAD010000425.1 GCA_023391905.1 Pseudomonadota bacterium
CCTTCAAGGCCGAGATGCGCGGCAACGAGCTGGTGCGCATGGTGCCGTGGAAGGACGGCAAGGAGAACCGCGGCCATTCCTGCGTCAAGGGCCGCTTCGCCTGGGGCTATGCCAGCCACAAGGAGCGCATCCTCAACCCGATGATCCGCGAGAGCATCGACCAGCCCTGGCGCGAGGTGTCGTGGGAAGAGGCGATCGCCCACACGGCATCGGAGTTCAAGCGCATCCAGGCGAAATACGGCCGCCTCGCCGTCGGCGGCATCACCTCGTCGCGCTGCACCAACGAGGAGACCTTCCTCGTCCAGAAGCTGATCCGCGGTGGCTTCGGCAACAACAATGTCGATACCTGCGCCCGCGTCTGCCATTCGCCGACCGGCTATGGCCTCAGCCAGACCTACGGCACCTCGGCCGGCACGCAGGACTTCGATTCGGTCGAACAGTCCGACGTCATCCTGCTGATCGGCGCCAACCCGACCGACGCGCATCCGGTCTTCGGCTCGCGCATGAAGAAGCGGCTGCGCGAGGGCGCCAGGCTGATCGTGCTCGATCCGCGCCGCATCGACCTCGTGCGCACGCCGCATGTCGAGGCGGCACACCACCTGCCGCTCCGCCCCGGCACCAATGTCGCGGTCCTGACCGCGATGGCGCATGTCGTCGTTACCGAGGGGCTCGCCGACGAGGCCTTCGTGCGCGAGCGCTGCGACTGGGACGAGTTCCAGGACTGGGCTTCGTTCGTCGCCGATCCGCGCCACAGCCCGGAGGCGATCGAGGCGGTCACCGGCGTGCCGGCGGCCGAGCTCCGCGCCGCCGCGCGCCTCTACGCCACCGGCGGCAATGGCGCGATCTATTACGGCCTCGGCGTCACCGAGCACAGCCAGGGCTCGACCACGGTAATGGCGATCGCCAACCTCGCCATGGCGACCGGCAATATCGGCCGCCCCGGCGTTGGCGTGAACCCGCTGCGCGGCCAGAACAACGTCCAGGGCTCCTGCGACATGGGCTCGTTCCCGCACGAGTTCTCGGGCTATCGCCACGTCTCGGGCGACGAGACGCGGGCGCTGTTCGAGGCGCTCTGGGGCGTGCCGCTCGACCAGGAGCCGGGCCTCCGCATCCCCAACATGCTCGACGCCGCCGTCGACGGCCAGTTCAAGGGCCTCTACGTGCAGGGCGAGGACATCCTGCAGTCCGATCCCGACACGCGCCACGTCGCGGCCGGCCTTGCGGCGATGGAATGCGTCGTCGTGCAGGACCTGTTCCTGAACGAGACCGCCAATTACGCGCATGTCTTCCTGCCGGGCTCGACCTTCCTGGAGAAGGACGGCACCTTCACCAATGCCGAGCGCCGCATCCAGCGCGTGCGCAAGGTGATGCCGGCGCGCTCCGGCAAGGCCGACTGGGAGATCACGATCGATCTCGCCAATGCCATGGGCTTCCCGATGAACTACGCGCATCCGTCCGAGATCATGGACGAGATCGCGCAACTGACGCCGACCTTCGCCGGCGTCTCCTACGCCAAGCTCGACGCCGAGGGTTCGGTGCAGTGGCCCTGCAACGACAAGGCGCCGCATGGCACGCCGGTCATGCATGTCGACGGCTTCGTGCGCGGCAAGGGCCGCTTCATGGTGACGGAATATGTGGCGACCGACGAGCGCACCGGCCCTCGCTTCCCGCTGCTGCTCACCACCGGCCGCATCCTGTCGCAGTACAATGTCGGCGCCCAGACGCGGCGGACGGAGAACGTCGTCTGGCATGAGGAAGACCGACTCGAGATGCATCCGCACGATGCCGAGCAGCGCGGCATCCATGACGGCCAGTGGGTGAAGCTCGCCAGCCGCTCCGGCGAGACGAGCCTGCGCGCTCTGATCACCGAGCGCGTCGCGCCGGGCGTCGTCTACACGACCTTCCACCATCCCGGCACCCAGGCGAACGTCGTCACCACCGACTATTCCGACTGGGCCACCAACTGCCCGGAATACAAGGTGACGGCCGTGCAGGTCTCGGCGTCGAACGGCCCGACGGCATGGCAGGAGGGCTATGAGGAGCAGGCGCGCAACAGTCGCCGGATCGCTCCGGTCGTCGAGGCGGCGGAGTAGGCGATGCAGCCGCCCTTTCTCCGCGTGCAGAGGGCGCTCTGGCGCGCGGACGGTGTTTCCGAAGGCGAGCGCGCCATCCCCGAGGAAGTCGCCGTCGCGCTGACCTATGACGGCAGCACCCAGGCCGTGATGATGGCGACGCCCGCCGACCTCGAGGATTTCGCCGTCGGCTTCAGCCTGTCGGAGGGTATCGTCACGGATCCGGCCGAGATCGAGCGGCTGGAGATCGTCGAGGCGGAAATAGGCGTCGAGCTTCGCATGTGGCTGGCCACCTTGCGCGCCGAGGCGCTGGCGAGCCGCCGGCGCCATCTCGCCGGCCCCACCGGCTGTGGCCTCTGCGGCATCGAGAGCCTGGCGGAGGCCATGCGTGGCGTTCCGCGGGTTGCCGATGGCATCGCCTTTACCGAGGTGGATATCCGCGAAGCCATCGACGGATTGCAGCCCCTGCAGGCGATGAACCGCGAGACGCGTGCCATGCACGCCGCCGCCTTCGCCGTGCCGGGCGAGGGCGTCGTCGCACTGCGCGAGGATGTCGGCCGCCACAACGCGCTCGACAAACTGATCGGAGCGCTGGCGCGGGCCGGTCGTGACGCCACCACCGGGATGGTGCTGCTGACCAGCCGTGTCTCCGTCGAGATGGTGCAGAAGACGGCGCTGCTCGGCGCGCCGCTGATCGTCGCCGTCTCGGCGCCGACCGCGCTCGCCGTCCGCACGGCTGACGCAGCCGGCATCACGCTCGTCGCGATCGCGCGCGGCGACAGCTTCGAGATCTTCACCCATCCCCATCGCATCACGCAGGATACGGT
>JAEWAD010000285.1 GCA_023391905.1 Pseudomonadota bacterium
CCACGACGCGGTCGATCTCGGCAAGCGTGACGCCGGCTGCCGCGGCCTCCGTCACGCCCGGCTCGCGCGCGGCCAGCGGCGCGGGCGCTGGCTCCGCATCCGCGCTGCCCGCGACAGTGAAGCGGGCGACATGGCCATCCTGCGCGTCGACGACGACGGTGATGTCGCCATTGCCGCTCGCCGGCAGGGCAAAGCGGCCGTCCGCGCCGGTCGTGCCGGATTTCAGCACCGCGCCGGACGCGTCGCGCAGGGTGACGGCGACGCCGGCCGCCGGGCCGCTGCCGACAAAATAGGCCTCGCCCTCGATCGCGTCGCCGATCTGCGACGCGAAGACCTTCAGGCGATGCGCCGAGGCGGGCGCCACCGTCAGGAGCAGGACGGCGAGCGCCACCAGCGCCCTCGCCGCCAGCGGAAACCTGCTACGACGTGACAACGCGTTCTCCCTGCCTGATCTGGTTCGCCAGCAGCATGTCGGGGCTGACGCGCGCCAGGAAACCGCAGGCGAAGCCGGTGATGACAGCCTCGCCGATCAAGAGCGGGCCATAGGAGAGGAGCACGATGCGGGCCGAGAGCGCATAGGCCTCGTCGCTCAGGGTCAGCGACAGGGCCACCATGACCGCCGTCGTGACGACCGAGAGCGCCGCGACGACGGCGCCGATGGCGGCGGCGCGCCCCGGCGGGGCACCGGCCAGGTGCGGCGACAGCAGTAGCGCCCAGAACACGCCGGGCAGCGCGATGTTCATCGTGTTGACGCCGAGCGTGGCGATCCCCCCGAAGCCGAAGAAGACCGCCTGCAACACCAGCCCCACGAAGACGGCGGGCACCGCCGACCATCCGATCACCAGCCCCATCAGGCCGGCCAGCAGGAGATGCACGCTGGTCGGTCCGATCGAGACATTGATCAGGCTGGCGACGAAGAACAGCGCCGCCATCACGGCGACGCGCGGCAGCTTGTCCTCGTCGAGCCGCTTCAGGGCGAAGCCCAGCGCGGCGACGGTCACGACTGCGCCGCCGGCCAGGACCGGAACGGACAGAACGCCGTCGGGAATGTGAGCCATGTCGCGCCTCGCGCCCGCTACTTCATGTCCACGGCCTTGACCCAGATCAGCCCGCCGAGCTCGACGGGCTTCTTGTTGCCGTCGGGATCGGGGAGTTCGTAATCGGCATCGACCAGCGCCGCGAAGCCCCACCAGCCGGCGCGCGGCAGCGCGTAGTGGAACACGCCCTGCCCGTCCGCCTTGATCACCTGGGTGACGAAGGCGTCGGCCGGCGGCGTGACGGAGCCATCATTCACCCACTCGACCTCGACCTCGGCGAAAGGGACCGGCTCGCCATTGCGGCGGACGACTCCGCTGAAGAGATTGCCCGTCCACAGCCCATAGGGGCGAACCAGCGGTTCGATCTCGACGGGAAGGCCGACGGCGCGGTCCCAGTCGGCGCCCCAGCCATAGGCGTCGACCACGACCTTGGAATAGTGGATGATCGACTTGCCCTCGGCCGGCTCCCAATAGGGCTTCGGCTCGACAAAGAAGGTGTAGGCGCCGGGCCTGGCCGGCTTGTAGCTCGCTTTCCAGGCCTGCTTGCCGTCGCGCGGCGCCTCGACGAGCGTATCGAGGAGATCCGTGACGCCCGTCTCGGTGACCACGCCGAACCGCGCCGGCTTGACCATGTCCATGGTCGGGCCGCGATCCATCGGATGCGTGAAGACGAGATCGAGGGCCAGTTCCGTGTCGCCTTCGCCGAAATTGTCGGTCGACGGCAGGATCTCCTGGAAATGCGCGCTGGCAGGCGCCAGGGGAAGAAGAAGCGCGGCCGCCAGGCCCGCCATACCGATCCGTCTCAACGCAACCCCCAACTGGTCGATGGAACGCCGGTAAGAGGATCGCGCCCAAACTTCCTACGCGTCAAGCTGACTTTTGTGGCCAGGGGACACTTTTGCGCCAGTCGCGCCGAGGTCGCCCACCCCGGCATGGCGACCCGATCCCCGGCGGAGAGGGAACGATGTGCGGATCGTCACGTTGAGCGGTTGCGAAGCGCGTTCCGGTCGGGGATTGTGCGGATTTTGGGGATACTGGTGCGGGGCAATTTCCGATGCATGACAAGATCTCTTCCCCCGTCGTTCTCATCGTCGAGGACGAAGGCCTGGTCCGGATGGCCGCCTCCGACGATCTGATCGACGCGGGCTTCTCGGTTCTGGAGGCCGCCGATGCGGACGAGGCGATTCGGCTGCTGGAGACGCATCCGGAAATAACCATCCTGCTCACCGACATCGACCTGCCGGGCTCGATGGACGGCATCCGGCTCGCCCATGCCGTGCGCGAGCGCTGGCCCCCCGTGAAACTGGTCCTCGTCTCCGGCCACCAATCGCCCGCCGCCGGCATACTGCCGTCCGACAGCGCCTTCTTCGCCAAGCCCTACGACATCGCGACGGTTTCCAAGGCGCTGTGGCAGATGAGCGCCTGACCTCGCCCGGCGCATTGGACCGGGCGTTCGAAATTGCGCGGCCGGCATGGTTGGGGATCAACCACACCGACCGCGCCGCCTCCCCCGGGATCCCGCCGTAGCGACTGCCTATTCGGCGTATTTGAACTCGGCCGCCGCGTTCAGCATGTCCTTGCTGGCGCCCTTCAGGATCGTCTTGCCCTTCTGCGTCGTGTCGAGATCGAGATAGGAGACGGCGACGAGCTTGGAGCCGATGCCGAGGAAGCCGCCGACCGAAAGGATGGCGAACGGCACCTGCTGATCGGCCGTCAGGATCAGGTCGTCCACCGTGCCGATCGTCTCGCCATGTTCGTTCTCGACCGTCGAGCCGATGATCTTCGAGGCGCGCCAGCCGGTGGCAATCGTGGCCGGATCGACCTTGACGACGCCGACGGTTTCCTGCGGGGCCGGCTGCGCGTCCTGCGCCAGGGCCGGGCCCGTCAGCATGGCGGCCAGCACGGCAAGGGCGGTAAGATGTCTCTTCATATCGAATTCCTTCTGATTGCCCTTTGACAATGCCGGTGCGCCACCGGGGTTCCGCGCCGCCGGTTCGGGCATACCCCAAAGACTTGGCCGCCATCAGATATCGCACCATGGCGAAACCAAATCGCGCGCGGTTTCGACGCGGAAGCATGGAACCAAAAGAAGACGTCTCCGTTCTCCATCGCACTCTCGAACAGGAGGCCTTCATGGGACGCGGCATTTTGCTTTGGCTACTGGGGGTTCCGATCCCCATCATCATTCTTCTCGCCATTTTCTTCAGGTGAGGACTGGCGATGGCGATCATTGAAGTCGAAACCGCGGCGGCCACGGCCGAGGCACCGCAATCCGCGGTGTCCTGGGCGGCCATCCTCGCCGGCGCCGCCGCCGCCATGGCCGTGACGCTGGTGATGGCGCTTCTCGGCTCCGGCCTCGGGCTGGCCGTGGTGTCGCCCTGGGGCGGCGGCGCCTCGGTCACCACCTTCGCCGTCTCGACGGTGATCTGGCTGGTCGTGATGCAGTGGGTCGCCTCGGCCTTCGGCGGCTACATCACCGGCCGGCTGCGCACCCAATGGACGGGCATCCACAATGACGAGGTGTTCTTCCGCGATACCGCGCACGGCTTCCTCGCCTGGTGCATCGCGACGATCCTCGTCGCCGTGATCCTCTCCTCGGCGGTCGGCGCCGTCGTCTCGCAGGGCGTGCAGTCGGCGACCGCGCTCGTCTCGGGCGCGGCGCAAGGCGCCGCCCAGGGCGCGACCCAGTCGGCCGGAAGCAGCGACGCCGATCCGAGCGGCTATTTCATCGACCTGATGTTCCGCCCGACGCCGGGGACGACG
>JAEWAD010000349.1 GCA_023391905.1 Pseudomonadota bacterium
AGGAGATGGAGGACGCCGCGGGCTTCGGGTGGACCGTCACCGGCGCGCTCGACTGGGGCAAGCTGATCTCCGCCAAGAACCGCGAGACGGACCGCCTCAACGGCATCTACATCAACATGCTCAACGGCTCGGGCGTGAAGATTCTCGAGGGCCATGCCGAGCTGCGCGACGCGCACACGGTGCTCGTCGATGGCAAGCCGTACACAGCGAAATACATCCTGATCGCGACGGGCGGCCGGCCCGAGCGGCCGTCCATTCCCGGCATCGAGCACACGATCACGTCGGACGAAGCGCTCGAGCTGAAGACCTTGCCGAAGCGCGTGGTCATCGTCGGCGGCGGCTATATCGCCGTCGAGTTCGCCGGCATCTTCAACGGGCTCGGCGTCGAGACGACGCTGATCCATCGAGGCGACGGGCTGCTGCGTGGCTTCGACGCCGACGTGCGGCGGACGCTGCGCGAGGAGATCGAGAAGAAGGGCATCCGTGTCCTGCTGAACGAGACGCTCGCCGGGATCGAGAAGAGCGGCGACGGCCTGATCGCCCGGACGAATGGCGGCGAGGCCATCGCCTGCGGCGAGGTCATGCTCGCCACCGGCCGGCGGCCGAACACGAGCGGCCTCGGCCTGGAGAAGGCCGGTGTCGCGCTCGATGGTTCCGGCGCGATCGTGGTCGACGCCTATTCGCAGTCGAACGTGCCGTCGATCTACGCGGTCGGCGATGTCACCAACCGGATCAACCTGACGCCTGTGGCGATCCGCGAGGGCCATGCCTTCGCCGACACCGTGTTCGGCGGCAAGAAGATCTCGGTCGATCACCTCGGCGTGCCGAAGGCGGTGTTCTCACAGCCGGAGATCGGCTCGGTCGGCCTGACCGAGGAAGAGGCGCTGGCCGAGTTCGAGGCGGTCGACGTCTACCAGACCAGCTTCCGGCCGATGAAGCATACGCTTTCGGGTCGCGACGAGCGCACGCTGATGAAGCTGCTCGTCGATGCCGACAGCGACCGCGTCGTCGGCTGCCACATCCTCGGACCCGATGCCGGCGAGATGATCCAGATCGTCGCCATCACGCTGAAGATGCGGGCCACCAAGGCGGATTTCGACGCCACCATGGCGCTGCATCCGACGGCGGCCGAGGAGCTCGTCACGATGCGCCAGCCCACCACGCGGCATCGTCGCACCGCCTGAGGCGCTGCCGGCACATGGCAGTCTTGCCTTCGAATTCGAAGGCAAGATCCGGAGCGCCCGTCGCGCCAACATCGGATAGCCGGTGCCGGACAAGCCGGACGAGGTGTGGATGGACGACAGGATCGCGGGCGATGGCGCTCTCACGCTCGATATGCCACTCGGGGCGGGTTACCGCCCCGACTATGCGCTCGCCTATCACGGCCGCGACCCGCTGAGCGTCAGCGAGCGGGTTTCGGGCCGTGTGATCGCCAAGACGCTTCTCATCGATGGCGCGGCGCGCCGGCTCGAGATCGATCTGGCAGACGCAGGTCATCCTGAAAACCCGATCGCCCGCATCCGGCTGGACCGGGCCGTGTTGTCGCCCGAGCGCGTCGCCGTCATCGCTGGACGCATGCTCGGGCTCGGCAGCGATCCCGACGGCTTCGAGGCGCTGGTGGCCACGCGGGCCGATCGAGGTCGGATCCTCGGCGCGCGCAGCGGTCTCCGCATTCCCCTGACCGCCGATATCTGGGACGCCGTGTGCTGGGCGATCATCGGCCAGCAGATCAACCTGACCTTCGCGGCGGCGTTGCGTCGGGCAATGATCGAGCGCGCCGGCCCGCTCCACGCGGAAAGCGGCCTACGCGCGCATCCCGATCCTGCCCGTGTCGCCTCGCTCGAGGTCGAGGACCTGACGGCGCTGCGCTTCTCGCGCTCCAAGGCAAGCTATCTGATCGGGGCGGCGCGGCTCGTGGCCGACGGCGCGCTGTCGCTCGACGCGCTTGCCGAAGGCACGGCAGCGGATGCGGAGGCGGCGCTGGTCGCCGTGCGCGGCATCGGCACCTGGACGGCGCGCTACATCCTGTTGCGCGGCTTCGGCTTTCCCGACATGGCGCCGATCGGCGATTCCGGCCTGGCGGCGGCATTGCAGCGCCTCTTCGATCTGCCCGAGCGACCGGACGCCAAAATGCAGGAGGCCTCGATGCAGGCGTTCGCCCCGCATCGAAGCCTCGCGACCGCCCACCTCTGGGCAAGTCTCGCGGACGCCTAGGCGGCGGCCGGCACGAAATCCAGGAAGCCGACGATTTCAGCCAGTCGGCCGGCCTCGACGGTCGCGAAGTCCGTGCCGCCGGCGATGGATGGGCCGTCCGCCGGACCCAGTTCCCACGAGAAGCGGACGCGGTCGCCATAGGCGTCAACCTTGCCGACCTGCTTGAAGGCGAGCCCGGCGAAGCGTTCCTGGACGGCCGCCAGCATCTGGTCGATGCCCTGCCTGCCTTCGCTCTGCATCAGCGGGTCAACATAGGTCGCCCTCTCCGCGAAGGTTTCGCCGATCAAAGCGAGGCGCTTGTCCGCGTCGGTTTCGTTGAAGCTGGCGATGTAGTTGCTGACGAGGGTGTTGAAGTCGGTCATTGGAGGTCTCCTTGAAGAGGGGGATTTTCAGGCGGGAACGGGTTCGGCGCGGCGCAGGCCGATGATCTCGACTTCGGTGACCAGCAGGACGATGACGGCCTGTGCGATCACGAAGGCGAAGCCGAAGAGGGTGGGGGCGACGAGGCCGCTGACCAGAAGCGCGCCGCTGCCGAGGACCCAGGCGGCGTTGCAGGCGACGGCCAGCCAGACGGCCGGGCGGGAGATCGCGGGCCGCGTCGCGACGAGGATCAGGAAGGCCGTGAAGGGCAGGAGGACCACGCCGGCCTGCTGAAGCAGTGCGGCGGGAAGGCCAAACCATCCCGACAGCAGGTCGGCGCCTGCTATCAGGGCGCCGCCCATGACGAGACAGCTCGCCGCGTCGGCGAGAAGCACGCCACGCAGGAAGTTCGGGTGGGAGGTAAGGCTCATGGGTTCGTTCCTCGGTTCCATCGTTGCTGACGGAGCGGAGATTTGCGGCTGGAGGGCATGAAGTCGATTACCTCGGAGGTAATTGGATCGGCGCGAAACGGCGCGCTATCGTCGCCGCATGGACACGAATCCGCGCCCGATCGGCGAACAGATCCGCGACTGGCGCCAGCGCCGGCGCCTCAGCCAGATGGAGCTCGCCGGCGACGCCGAGCTGTCGACCCGACACCTCAGTTTCATCGAGACGGGGCGGTCGCGCCCCTCCCGCGAGATGGTGCTACGGCTCGCGACGGAGCTCGCCGTGCCTTTGCGCGAGCAGAACCGGATGCTGGTGGCGGCGGGCCATGCCCCGGCCTATGGCGAGCGAAAGCTGGATGATGCGGGGCTTGCGGCCATCCAGCGCGCCGTCGAGCGGATCCTCAAGGGGCACGAGCCCTTTCCGGCGCTCGCCATCGACCGGCACTGGAACCTGATCGCCGCCAACGAGGCCGTCATGCGCCTGGTGGCCGGCGTGTCGCCGGCCCTGCTGGAACCACCCGTGAACGTGCTCCGGCTGGCGCTGCATCCCGAGGGGCTGGCGGCGCGTACCGACAATCTCGCGGAGTGGCGTGGCCACCTGCTGGCGCGGCTCGCGCATGAGATCGACCTGACCGGCGACGCCGGGCTGACCGACCTGCTCGAGGAACTGCGCGCCTATCCCTCGCGCAGCGAGCGGCGGCCGGTCGCAAAGGACGACCTCGCCGGCATCGCCGTGCCGTTCCGTGTCCGCGTCGGAGGGGAGATGCTGTCCTTCCTCTCGGCGACGACCCTGTTCGGCACGCCCGTCGACGTGACGCTATCGGAGCTGGCGATCGAATCCTTCTTTCCCGCCGACGATGCCACGGCGGAAATCTTGCGTCGCGCCGCGGCTCAGCCATGATGCTGCCGTCGGGGCTGGGGATGGAACGATGGCGACGCGGACGCTTGTCGAACGGCTGAGGCTACGAAATCTCGCCACGATCCTGGTCGTGGCGCTCGCGCTCTATGGGCTCGCCGCCTATGTCGTGCTGCCCATGGCCTGGACGCATTACGAGCATCAGCCGGGCCTCGCCGACCGGCCGATGGTGACCCGGACGGGGCAGGGCATTCCCGGCGATCCGCTCAATGTCGGCCTCGTCGGCGGACGCGAGGACGTGCTCAAGGCCCTGCACGCGGCTGGCTGGTATCCGGCCGATCCGGTCACCTGGCGCTCCAGCGTCGAGATCGTCGGCAGCGTCGTGCTCGACCGGCCCTATCACGATGCGCCGGTCAGCCCGCTCTACTATGACGGCAGCCGCGAGGACTTCGCCTTCGAGAAGCCGGTCGGCGAGAGTGCCGACAAGCGCGATCACGTGCGGTTCTGGAAGGTGCTCGACAGGGGCGCGGAAGGGCGTCCCGTCTGGCTCGGATCGGCCACCTACGACCGGGGCGTCGGCCTCAGCCACGACACGGGGCAGGTGACCCACCATATCGGCCCCGATATCGACGCGGTGCGCGACCTCCTGACCGACGATCTGAAGAAGGCGGGCATGGTCGAGGCGACCTATCAGGTCACCGGCATCGGCCCGACGGTGAACGGCCACAATGGCGAAGGCGACCCGTACTACAGCGACGGCGAGATCTGGATGTCGCGGCTGGTGCCGGCCGGCACCAAGGCGACGTCGCCGCCCGTCATCCTGCCGCCGCCGCCCTTTGTCGGGCTGAAGGATCGTGTCTGGCACCAGGTCGCCTCTTGGTTCTAGGGCGGCGCTGACGCACGGGATCGCGTGTTTCCTCAAGGGGCTCCAGCGTGTATAAGGCACCACCTTTCAAAAGCCGATGAGGTCCGTCGCGCGCGGTGAGGCGCGCAGGTGGGCAAGGGCGTGGAGCGTTCACGATGAAGACGAGTTGGAAGCCGGACAGCTGGCGGTCGAAGCCCATCCAGCAGGTGCCGGACTATGCCGATGCGGCGGGTCTCGCGGCGGTCGAGGGACGGCTTTCGAGCTATCCGCCGCTCGTCTTCGCCGGCGAGGCGCGCAAGCTCAAGAAGAGCCTCGCCGCCGTGTCGCGGGGCGAGAGCTTCCTGCTCCAGGGCGGTGACTGCGCCGAGAGCTTCATGGAGCATCACCCGGACAACATCCGCGACTTCTTCCGCGTCTTCCTGCAGATGGCCGTCGTGCTGACCTTTGCCGGCTCGATGCCGGTCGTGAAGGTCGGCCGCATCGCCGGCCAGTTCGCCAAACCGCGTTCGGCCCCGACCGAGACGATCAACGGCGTCGAGCTGCCGAGCTATCGCGGCGACAACATCAACGGCATCGAGTTCACGCCCGAGGCGCGCCTTCCCGATCCGCGCCGGATCGAGGATTCCTATCGCCAGTCGGCGGCGACGCTCAACCTGCTGCGCGCCTTCGCGCAGGGCGGCTACGCCAATCTCGAGCATGTGCACCAGTGGATGCTCGGCTTCGTCAAGGACAGCCCGCAGGGCCATCACTACCAGGAGATCGCCAACCGCATCTCCGAGTCGATGGCGTTCATGCGCGCCTGCGGCGTCGACCCGGATTCGACCCCGTCGCTGCGTTCGACCGATTTCTTCACCTCGCACGAGGCGCTGCTGCTCGGCTATGAGCAGGCGATGACGCGCGTCGATTCGACGACCGGCGACTGGTACGCCACCTCCGGCCACATGCTCTGGATCGGCGACCGCACCCGTCAGCCGGACCATGCCCATGTCGAGTACATGCGCGGCGTGAAGAACCCGATCGGCCTGAAGTGCGGCCCGTCGCTGACGCCGGATGGCCTGCTGCAGCTGATCGACCTGCTCAATCCGGAGAACGAGGCCGGCCGGCTGACGCTGATCTGCCGCTTCGGCGCCAACAAGGTGTTCGACCACCTGCCGCAGCTGATCCGCGCCGTCGAGCGGGAAGGGCGTTCCGTCGTCTGGTCCTGCGACCCGATGCACGGCAACACGATCAAGGCCTCGAGCGGCTACAAGACCCGCCCGTTCGACCTGATCCTCAAGGAAGTGAAGAGCTTCTTCGAGGCGCATCAGGGCGAGGGCACGCTGCCGGGCGGCATCCATATCGAGATGACCGGCAAAAACGTCACCGAATGCACCGGCGGCGCGCGGGCGATCACCGACGAGGACCTGTCGGACCGCTACCACACCCATTGCGATCCGCGCCTCAACGCGGACCAGGCGCTCGAGCTGGCCTTCCTGGTGGCGGAGCTGCTCAAGGCGAGCCGGCAGGGCGACGTCCAGCAGCGCCTCGTCGCCGGGCTCTGAAGCCAATGACGGCAGGCGGGGAAACTCATTCCGGCGCCTGCCTCTGCGGCGCGGTGCGCTATCGCGTCACCGGCCCGCTCGAGCCGGTGGTCGGTTGCCACTGCACCATGTGCCGCAAGCAGACCGGGCATTTCCTCGCCTCGACTTCGGTCGCGACCGAGGATCTCGTCATCGAGGGCGAGGCCAGCCTGCGCTGGTACGCGTCATCCGATTTCGCGCGGCGCGGCTTCTGCGGCGTGTGCGGATCGGTGCTGTTCTGGGAGAGCGACGAGCGACCCAGAACCGCTATCGCCATGGGCGGTTTCGAGGGGCCGACCGGTGTGACCTGGGACAAGCACATCTTCGTCGCCGACAAGGGCGACTATTACGAGATCGAGGGGGACGCGCCCGCCTTTGGCCGGCGGCGTCCGAAACCTGCCGGTCCCTGACGAACGGCTGCGGCCGCGAGGGCCGCAACCATTCTCTGTCGACGCTTCCGCTCAGCGGACGCGGGTCAGGTGCAGTGAGCTGACGCCGGCGGCCAGGTTGAGGCCGGTCTGGGCGCTCACCGAGAGCGGCTGCAGCGCGATGCTGTTCTGACCGCCACCGACCAGGACGTTCGCGCCGAGGCCGACGCCGATGGTCGCCTGCGCGGTCGCGCCGGTGTAGCGACCCGTGAGATCGCCATGGCGGCGGGTCGGCTCAAACACGTTCCAGACGATCACGCTGTTGCGGGTGACGCCGATATCGAGGCCGACGCGGCCGATGCGGCCGGTATACTTCTCGATGGTGCCGCGGCTGGAGCGGAAATCGCACTCGACGTTGCGGCGCGAGCCGAACACCAAGCCGACGCCGGCGGCGACGCGGCAGGTCAGGACACCGGTCTTGACGGCGGCTTGCGCGGTCGAGGCCATGGGAAGGGTGGTTGCGGCGGCCAGAACGGCTGCCAGAAAAGCCTTGTGCAGTCTCGACATGATCGACCTCATGCTCAGAGGGGGAGGCAGGCGCTCGTGGCGCCATGGCCTCCTTTTACACGCGAAGCGTGCGGGTCGGCTATGGCTCAGCGTCTCAATTCCTGGTCACGCGATTGCAGGTTCGAGCTCGACCCGCTTGCGGGCGATCAGCAGCGACAGCAGCGCGGCGAGGATTCCGGTGGCGCCGGCGATCAGGAAGGCGTTGAAATAATTGCCATCCACCGTCCGCATGTAGCCCGCCATATAGGCGGCGGACGCCGCGCCGAACTGATGGCCGGCGACGATCCAGCCGAACACGACCGGCGTCTTGCGATCCCCGAAGGCCTCGTTGGCGAGGCGCAACGTCGGCGGAACCGTCGCGATCCAGTCCAGGCCGAAGAACACGGCGAAGAGCGTCAGGCTGTACAGGTTGAAGTCGGAGAAGGGCAGGTAGATCAGGGCCAGGCCGCGCAGGCTGTAATAGACGAAGAGTAGCTTGCGCGGGTCGAGCCGGTCGCTGAGCCAGCCCGATCCCGTGGCGCCCATGATGTCGAACAGCCCCATCGCCGCCATCAGACCGGCCGCCTGCACGGCCGGGATGCCCATGTCGCCGCAAAACGCGATCATGTGGGTGCCGACGAGGCCGTTGGTCGTGAAGCCGCAGATGAAGAAGGTCGCGAACAGGAACCAGAAGGTGCGCGTGCGTGCCGCCTCGAACAGCACGACGAAGGCATTGACGAGCGGATTGCCGCGCGGGACCGACGCTCCTTCGTCCGGGCCGGACGCGCCGTAGGGCAGCTGCCCAATGTCGCGTGGGCGCTCCGGCAGGAAGAAGTAGACCAGCGGGATCAGGATGGCCGAGACGATCGAAACGGCGATCACCACCGCCCGCCAGCCCTGCCGCTCGGCCAGGGCGGCCATGCCGGGCAGGAAGACCAGCGAGCCGGTCGCCGTGCTGGCCGTCAGAAGGCCCATGACGAGACCGCGATTGGTGACGAACCACCGATTGACGATGGTGGCGCCGAGCACCATCGACACCGCGCCCGACGCGACGCCGGACAGGACGCCCCATGTGGCGACATATTGCCAGGGCGCAGTCATGAAGTAGCTGGCCGCTGTCGAGGCCGACATCACCAGCAACGCCCCGATCAGCGTGCGACGAATGCCGAAGCTCTGCATCAGCGCGGCGGCGAAGGGGCCCGTCAGCCCGTAGAGGAAGATGCCGATGGCGGCGGCGAGCGAGATCGTGTCGCGGCTCCAGCCGAAGGCCGATTCGATCGGAAGGATGAGGACGCCGGGCGCCGCGCGCAGGCCGGCGGCGGCCAGAAGGCTGAGAAACACGACGCCGGCGACGACAAAGGCATAGCGCTGGCCAAATGGCCGCTGGCGAACCATATTCATGTTACTGACCGTTCCGTTTCGGGCTGGATGCAGTATGATACGTACCGTTCAGTTACATCGTCAAGCGTGCCAGGAGGGAAGTTTTGTCAGGCGCAAGCGATCAGCTCGCTACGAAGGCCGGCAAGGGGCTGGCGGAGGCGAGGCCGCGCGCCGCGGATCGCATCCGCGCGACGGTGCGCGAACTCTTCTATCGCCAGGGCATTCGCGCCGTCGGCATCGAGGAAATCGTGGAGCGGGCCGGCGTCACCAAGCCAAGCCTCTACCGTAGCTTCGCGTCCAAGGATGAACTGGCCGCCGCCTATATGCGCGATTACGACGCCGACTTCTGGGGGCGCTTCGATGCCGTGGTGGCCAGGCATCCCGGCGATCCGCGTGCGCAGGTGATCGCCTACATGGCCGGTGTCGGTACGCGCGCCCAAAGCAACGACTATCGTGGCTGTGGCATGACCAATGCCGCCGTCGAGTTTCCCGATCGGAACAATCCGGCGCGTCTCGTCGCAGTCGAGAACAAGCGCGAGCTGCGCCGGCGCTTTACCGAGATGGCGCGGGCGATGGGGGCGGCGGAGCCGGAGGCGCTGGGCGACGGGCTCTATCTTCTCGCCGAGGGCGCCTATGCCAGCGGCCAGTTGTTCGGGGAGGGCGGTCCTTCGCGCTCGCTCGCTGCCGCGGCCGACCGCCTGATCGAGGCCAGCCTCAAGTCGTGACGGCAGATTGATCACGCAGGCTGAACACTGCGTGCTTCCTTGTGCATCTTCTGGATCATTCGCGTCGGGGCTACCTTTTGCTCAACACGCAAAGGATAGTCCCATGTCGCTTCCCACCTTCTTCCTGTCGCATGGTTCGCCGATGCTGGCGCTGACCGACACGCCCGCCCATCGCTTCCTGCAGGATTTCGCTGCCACCGTTCCGCGTCCCCGCGCCGTGCTCGTCGTCTCGGCCCATTTCGAGACCGAGCGGCCGACCGTGGTTTCCGACCCGCATCCCGAGATGATCTATGACTTCCGCGGCTTCCCGAAGCCGCTCTACGAGATCAACTACCCGGCGCCGGGCGACGCCGCCGTCGCGGCCGAAGTCGCCGACCGGCTGCGCGCCGCCGGCGTGCCCGTCGATATCGCGCCGCAACGCGGCTTCGATCACGGCACCTGGATCCCGCTGTCGCTGGTCTGGCCGGATGCGGACGTGCCGCTGGTGCAGTTGTCGATCCAGCCGCATCGCGACGCTGCGCATCACCTCGCGCTCGGCCGTGCGATCGCGGCGCTGCGCGAGGAGAACGTGCTGGTGATCGGCACTGGCGCGGCGACGCATAATCTGCGCGTTCTGTTCCGCAATCCGGGCGGCATGCCGGCCGTCGATGCCGAGCCGGTCGACTGGGCGCGCGAATTCGCCGACTGGGTCGCCAACCGCGCCGCCGCCGGCGACGCCGAAGCGCTGGTCGATTATCGCGCCCGCGCGCCGCATGCCGTCATGGCGCATCCGGAGGATGATCACTTCATGCCCTTCTTCGTCGCGCTCGGCGCGGCGGGCGAGGGGGCGAGGGGTGAGCGCATCCATAATTCCTATGAGTATTCCGCGCTCTCGATGGACATGTACCGCTTCGGCTGAGCCGCGGCGCGGATTTCGCGGCGGCAGGCGACACCCCGTTGCCGCCGCTGCGGCGGCGCGGTAAAGCGAGAGCATGACCCGCCCCGATACGCTCCGCATCGCCCTTGCCCAGATCAATCCGATTGTCGGCGACATCGCCGGCAATCTCGCGAAGGCGCGCGCCGCGCGCGCGACGGCCGCGGCGGAAAACGCCGACGCGGTGATGTTCAGCGAACTGTTCCTTTCGGCCTATTCGCCGGAGGATCTCGTGCTGAAGCCGGCGCTGCAGGATGCCTGCCGCGCCGCCTGCGAGGCGATCGCCGCCGACACCGCCGATGGCGGCCCCGCCGTGCTGATCGGACTGCCATGGCGCGAGGATGACGCGCTCTACAACGCCTATGCGCTCTGCGACAACGGCCGCATCGAGGCGGTGCGCTTCAAGGTCGATTTGCCGAATTACGGCGTCTTCGACGAGAAGCGCGTCTTCACGCCGGGGCCGCATCCGGGCCCGGTGGTGCTGCGCGGCGTCCGCGTCGGCGTGCCGATCTGCGAGGACATCTGGGGTCCCGATCCGGTCGAGTGCATCGCCGAGACCGGCGGCGAGATCCTGCTGGTGCCGAACGGCTCGCCCTATCGCCGCCGCGTGATGGACCAGCGCTTCAACGTCGCCGTGGCGCGCGTGACGGAATCGCGCCTGCCGCTCGTCTACCTGAACCAGTTTGGCGGCCAGGACGAACTGGTCTTCGACGGGGGCTCGTTCGTCCTCAACGGCGACGGTTCGCTGGCCGTGCAGATGCCGGCCTTCCAGGAGGCGATCCAGGTCGTCGAGTTCCGCCGCGACGGCGATGCCTGGTCCTGCGTCGAGGGGCCGAAGGCGCATGTCGAGGAGGGTGAGGCGGCTGACTATCTCGCCTGCGTGCTCGGCCTGCGCGACTATGTCGGCAAGAACGGCTTTCCCGGCGTCGTGCTCGGCCTCTCCGGCGGCATCGACTCGGCGCTCGTCGCGGCGATCGCCGTCGACGCGCTCGGCGCGGATCGCGTCCACTGCGTGATGCTGCCCTATCGCTATACCTCCGAGGACAGCCTGGTCGACGCCAAGGCCTGCGCCGACAAGCTCGGCGTACGCTACGACATCGTGCCGATCGCCGAGCCGGTCGAGGGCTTCATGCATGCGCTGGCGCCGATGTTCGCCGGCCGTCAGGCCGATATCACCGAAGAGAATCTGCAGTCGCGCGCCCGCGGCACGATCCTGATGGCGATCTCGAACAAGTTCGGCGCCATGGTCGTCACCACCGGCAACAAGTCGGAAATGTCGGTCGGCTACGCCACGCTCTATGGCGACATGAATGGCGGCTTCAACCCGATCAAGGATCTCTACAAGACCCAGGTCTTCGCGATTTCGCGCTACCGCAATGGCGTCGTGCCGGTCGGCTGCCTCGGCCCGTCCGGCGAGGTCATTCCCGAGCGCATCATCACCAAGCCGCCGACGGCGGAGTTGCGCGAGAACCAGACAGACCAGGATTCGCTGCCGCCCTACGAGGTGCTCGACGATATTCTCGAGAGCCTGGTCGAGGGCGAGATGCGGGTCGGCGACGTGATCGCGCGCGGTCATGACGAGGCGACGGTGCGGCGCATCGAGCATCTGCTCGCGATCGCCGAATACAAGCGCCGCCAGGCGGCGCCGGGCGTCAAGCTGAGCCGCCGCAATTTCGGCCGCGACCGCCGCTACCCGATCACCAACAAGTTCCGCGACAAGGCGTGAGCCGCGTCGCCATCGTCGGCGCGGTCACAGCTTCTCGTCCAGACAAAGAAAAAGGCCCTCCGATGGAGGGCCTTTCGGTTTGTGCTGACGGCGCGATCAGCTCGCCGGCGTCGCGGCGTTCTGCGCGGTCTTCCGGGTGCGCTTCGGAGCGGCGTCGTCCTTGGGCTCGTTGGCGGCGACCGGCTCGGGCGTCGAATTGCCCAGCACCTTGACCTTGGTGCCGATCGGCGCGCGGCTGTAGAGGTCCAGGATGTCCTGGTTCATCATGCGGATGCAGCCGGACGAGAGCGACTTGCCGATCGACCACGGCTGGGTCGTGCCGTGGATGCGGTACAGCGTGTCGACATTGCCCTGATAGAGGTAGAGCGCGCGGGCGCCGAGCGGATTGGTGGGGCCGCCGGGCATGCCGTCGGGCCACTTCGCGGCGGCCGGGTCGCGGGCCTGCATCTCCTTGGGCGGATGCCACTTCGGCCACTGCTGCTTGGCCTGGATCGTCGCGTCGCCCGACCAGGCGAAGCCCTCGCGGCCGACGCCGACGCCGTAGCGCAGCGCGCGTCCGTTCTCGAAGACGAGATAGAGGAAGTGGTTGTACGGATCGACGACGATCGTGCCGGGCTGCGCCTGGATGCCGGACGGCAGATCGACCATCTGGCGATAATAGCGCGGATTGATCTTCTTCAGATCGATCGCCGAGATCGGAAACGGCTCGCCGCCGACCGGGCCGTACATCGAGGCGTAGCCCTGGTCGATGACCGGCTCGCTCGCATAGGACGGGGTCGTGATCGCGGACTGGCCGGGCGGCGGCGTGGTCTGGCACGCCGCGAGGACAACGGGCAGGCCGATCATGAACGAACGACGGCTCAGCTTGCTCGCCGATTGCGAAGGCTTCGTGCTGTTCAAAGCCTGTTCCTTTTCATCATCACTTTGGGACGAACCCAATGAAAACCGGAACGCCGGGGGAGCGCGAATCCGGTGCCGATCGTCTCGAGCGGCTCGAATCCGCCGTCGCCTGGCGGCGCGATCCAACAAGAATGACCGGCATTCTTACTGGTTGCTTTCGCCTTTGGCCGCAATGACAAATTGGCCACACCATGGGTCAATCACGTCGAGTTCACACCCCGGGTGGTCGCGGCGCACGCCCCATCTATGCGGCCGGGATTCGCCGAAACCAAGGCGCGTTAACCATAATTCGGCGGCCTCCTTGCTGCGCCGGCTGACTGTTGCCGAAATGACGCGGCCTTTCTTCGCCCGCGCGGCCTGCATGGGGCGTATGAATCGGGTATCAGGGGGCGGTTCACAGTTCGGAGTTCTCATGCGCTGGTCGCCCCAACAGGAAAGTGCGCTCTCCGCCGTATCGGATTGGTTGCGGCGCGGGGATAGCCCCGTCTTTCGTCTGTTCGGCTATGCCGGCACGGGCAAGACGACGCTGGCGCGCCATATCGCCGAGGACATCGACGGCGACGTCGCCTTCGCCGCCTTTACCGGCAAGGCGGCGCACGTCCTGCGCTCGAAGGGCTGCGAGGGTGCCGGCACGATTCACAGCCTGATCTATAGGCCGCGCGCCAGCGAGGACGAGGAGCAGCCGGTCTTCGCGATCAACCACGAGAGCGCGGCGTCGAAGGCGGATCTCATCATCATCGACGAATGCTCGATGGTCGACGAGGAGCTCGGCCGCGACCTGCTGGCGGTCGGCACGCCGGTGCTGGTGCTGGGCGATCCGGCCCAGCTGCCGCCGGTCAAGGGCGGTGGCTTCTTCACCGAGGCCGAACCGGACGCGATGCTGACCGAGGTGCACCGGCAGGCGCAGGACAATCCGATCATCCGCCTGTCGATGCAGGTGCGCGCGGGCGAGACGATCGAGTATGGCGAGCACGGCGAGAGCCGGGTGATCTCGCGGCGCGAGATCGACGCGGCGCAGATCCTGGCGGCCGACCAGGTGCTGGTCGGCACCAACAAGACGCGCCGCCTCTACAACCAGCGCATCCGCGAATTGAAGGGCCTGCTCAGCCCGATGCCAGCGGTCGGCGACAAGCTCGTCTGCCTGCGTAACGACAAGCAGAAGGGCCTCTTGAACGGCGGCACCTGGGTGGTTTCGGAGCTGGCCGCGCCGCGCAAGAGCCTGCTGCGCCTCGCCGTGAAGCCGGAAGAAGACGCGACCGGCAAGGCCGTGAAGGTCTCCGTGCATCCGAACTTCTTCGAGAATGGCGGCGAGGACCTGCCCTATGCGCAGCGCCGCAACTCGGACGAGTTCGACTATGGCTACGCCCTGACGGTGCACAAGTCGCAGGGCTCGCAGTGGGATAACCTCGTTCTCTTCGACGAGAGCTACGCCTTCCGCGAGCACCGCGACCGCTGGCTCTATACCGGGCTGACCCGCGCCGCGAAGCGGATCACCATTGTCCGCTGAGGCACCGCCTCACGCCGGCGGATAGACCCGCTCCGCCGGCCGGATGCGGCCGGCATTGCCGAGTTCGATCACGTAGCCGAAGTCCTTCTCGGTATCGAGATAGTAGTGCTCGTCCTCGTCGATCCGTCCGCTCTGGATGACGGGGTAGCCCTTGCGGGCGAAGTCGGCCACCGCCTTCTTGCAGTCGGCATAGAAGAGCTTGATGTGGTGCAGCCCCTCGCCATGCTTTTCGAGGTGCTCGTCATAGATGCTGTAGCCCGTCAGAGGTTGCATCAGTTCGAGCTGGGTGTCGCCGCTCCAGGTGACGGCGATCAGGCAGGTGTGCGTCGCCGGCTTGCCGCGATAGAAATAGTCCTGAACCTTGCCGGCCTCGAACTGGTAGATGTCCCAGGGACCGATGCCGAACACCTCCCAGTGCCGCTTCATCGCCGCTTCCAGGTCGCGCACGACATAGGCGACCTGCATGGTGCCGCCCTCGGTGAATGTTCGCATGATCGTTCCCTCCCGCGCCAGTTCCTGACCTAGCGTCAGGCTATGCAGGCGGGAGCGGAATGGTCAAGGCGAGGGCGGTGCGGTGGGCGCTCAGTCGACGCGGCTGCCGGCGGGGCGGCTGCGGGGCAGGGGGAGGACGTCGCCGCTGGCGGCGGGCAGCTGGCAGCAGGCCGGGATTTCCGACAGCGTGCCGTCATGCGATGCCGCGAGGCGGACGGCGGTGGGCAGCTTGGCGGCGACGGCGCGCTGTGATGCTGGCGCCAGCGCGGCGGCCGTGGCGCGACTGGCAAAGCCGGACGTGGTGTCGGCCAGCGCCATCTCGGGACGCGCGAGCATTTCCTCTGCTGTCGCGGCGTGCGCGAGCCGCGTCGACGCCTTGAGCGGCACGGCATAGAGCAGGCCGCGCGGCGCGCCCTTCTCGGTCTCGACCAGAGCGGTCAGACGGCTCGGCGCGGCCGGACGGCGGCGCGGCAGGACATCCATGGGAGCGATTTCCGCCTTGGCGACCACCAGCGGCTCGGCCACGGCGGCGCTCAGCAGGACGGGCTTGGCGACCGGCTTCGTCATCGGCGCGGCCGGCGCAGCAGGCGCGGCCGCCACCACGATCGACTCCGACGCGGGCGTATCGATCGCCGCGACCATCACACCAGCGCTCTCCGGCTTCGTGCCGGCGGGGCGTGCCACCGTCTTGCCGGCGACCATCACCGGCGTCATGCCCATCGGCACCTTGATCAGCTTTGCCAGCAGGCCCTTGCGCTTGGCTTCGTAGTAATAGCCCTTGCGGTAGAGGTTATGAGCTTGCTGCGCGTTGCCGCCGGCGATGATGTAGGCATTGGCGAGATAGGCGCCGCCATAGACCAGGTTGGTTTCCGCATCGAGCAGTCCGGAAGCCGGGCCGGCATAGCCGAGGCCCTTGGCCGTGTCGTGCCGGATCTGCATCAGGCCCCAGTAGGGACCGTTGCGGGCGCCCGGATCGAACGTGCTCTCCGACTTGACCACCTTGCGCAGCAGCGCGAACGGAATGCCATAGGCCTTGGCATAATGCGCGATGCGCGCCTCGATCGCTTCCTGGGACGGCTTCTCGTCGGCACCAGCCGCCGCCGGGGCAAGCGCACAGGCCGCCAGCAACAGAACGCCGAGAATCCTTGTCTTGAACGCGGATCGGATGCGGCCGGAGACGCGGCGCATCGGGAGCGGGGGGCGGATCAAGGAGGCTCCAAGCCTGGTTAATCGTCTCATAAAACTCTCACGGGACGGATCATCAGGCAAGCCGGCTTGTGCATTTTGACGCCATGCGGCGGCGGCGCCCATGCGAAACCGCGGGGCGCCCGAGGGAAAGTCGGTCGCGCTGGGAAGGTCCAGGACGGCGCTTTCCGGCCTCGGGGGCGCCCGATGGGGCGTTTGGGGCCTCGTTCGCGACCGGATCGAGTGCTTCGGACCCGGCGGCGCTTGTGCCGTCGCCACATACTGTTAAACTTGGAACCAACAAGGCACGCGATGAGCTGCGCGCCGGGCCCCATTGCCCAGTGTTCGCGCGGCCGAAGGATTTGATGTGACAGTATCGGGCGAGGAGCCGCAAAGCGCGGACTCCAGGGCGCCCGTCAGCGATTCCGCGACGACTGCGCGGAATCATGTCGGGACCGTCGGCGGTTCTGGCCAGGGGCATCGTGGCCCTGGCGCGGGGTCGCCGGGCAAGAAGAAGGGCAGGCGGCGCAAGAAGCGCCGGCCCGTCTATGCCGCCGGCGAAAAGCCGATCGCGGCGCAGGCCGCGGAGAAGGCTCGTTCGGGGCCTGTCGAGCGCGGCGCGAACAATCGTGGTCAGGCGAACGCGAAGTCCGGCGC
>JAEWAD010000362.1 GCA_023391905.1 Pseudomonadota bacterium
GTCGGCGGCGATCCAGTCGCCGTTCGGAACGCGGACGCCGGAGGTGGTGCCGTTCCAGGTGAAGACGACGTCGCGGTCGAAATCGACCTTGGCGAGGTCCGGCAGCTGGCCGTAATCGGCCTTGAAGGTGCGCACGTCCTCGAGCTTCAGCTGCTTGACGACGTCGGTGACCCAGCCCTCGCCGAACGACTCCCAGGCCAGCATGTCGACGCCGCGGGCGCCGAGCATCGACCACAGAACCATCTCGACCGCGCCGGTATCCGAGGCCGGAACGATGCCGATGCGGTAATCCGCCGGCACGCCGAGAACCTCGCGCGTCAGGTCGATGGCCTTCTGGAGCTTTTGCTTGCCGATCTTGGCCCGGTGGGATCGGCCGAGAGCCGCATCCTTGAGCGCTTCGAAGGTCCAACCAGGACGCTTGGCGCAGGGGCCAGAAGAATAGTTAGCGTTCACCGGCCGGCGGCCGGGCGTGGCGAGATCTGCCATAGTCTATCCTCTCAGATAGTAAGCGCCTCGTTGGGGAGGCGTGTCCCGCCGACGCGTTTACGCCTCGGCCGGAGGGAATGCAAGAGAGGTCGACACGGAAATGGAAAGGCGCGCCGTGTTGCCGCGGCGCGCCCCGGAATTCGGACCAGGCCCGATCAGTTGAACAGGTAGCGGATACCGAAGTTCACGTCGTGCGAGGTGATGTCCTTGAACTTGAAGCCGTCGTTCGGACGCGACCAGGCGGGATTGTTGTTGTAGGCCGTGTCGGTCGTCGCGTTGCCGAGATCGACATAGGAATAGCCGAGATCGAAGATCAGGTTCTCGGTGACCTGGAAGCCGAGGCCGGCATGCAGCGCCCAGGCGAAGTTCCACTGCGATCCGGAATCGGCATAGCCGCCCGCGTTCAGCTCGTTGTTCACGTCACGGAAGCCCGAGATCGTGTTGCGCGACGTGCCGATGCCGGCGCCGACATAGGGGGTGATGCCCTTGTAGGTGCCGAGGTCGACATAGGCGTTGGCGAGGAACAGCCATTCCGACTTCCGCGCCGTGTAGTCGTCGCTATAGACGCTGTCGTCGCTGAGATCGGTCACGCGCTGCGAGGCGTAGAAATCCGCCTTGCCGCGATACTGGCCGGTCAGGTCGGCGCGGAACCAGTCGTTGAACTTGTAGCCGGCGCCGAGGCTGAAGGTCGGGGCGGAGGAGAAATCGCCCTCGTTCATCCAGTCGGTGACGTAGCCCGGCTCGTTGAAATACTCGTAGTCGAGATTGCCGAGCTGCTGGTTGCTCATGCCGATGGCGCCGCGGAGATACCAGCCGCCAACGGCCAGCGGCACCGGCTCGACATAGGGCTCGAGATCCGCCGCGACGGCCGTGCCCGACAGACCACCGACGCTCAGCCCGGCTGCGACCGCGATTGCCAAGATCCGCGAAGTGCTCATTCAGAACCCCCTCAAAGGTCGGACCGCGACGCGCGCAATCCCGAAAACGCTCATGGGGGAGTTTTTCAACCGCTACCCTTTAACATCGGATTAACTACAACCTTTAACCACGATGTTTCGTCCGTAAGGGAAGCTTAAGCATAATTCGCGTGACGCAATCGCCACACAGGTTCCGCGCACAGATACGAAAAAGGCGCCGCGCAGCAGCTCCGCGACGCCTTCTCGAAATACGGGACGGCTGACTGGCGGCAGGTCAGGCGACCTCTTTCAGCGCGCCGATGATGTCGTCGACGACGGCCTCGACCAGCGAGTGGTCGTCGCCCTCCGCCATGACACGGATCAGCGGCTCGGTGCCGGAGGGACGGATCACCACGCGGCCGGTGCGGCCGAGCCGCGCCTCGCCCTCGGCGATCGCCGCCTGCACGCTCGCCACCTCGAGCGGCTTTCCGCCGCCGAAGCGGATATTCTTCAGGATCTGCGGCACCGGCTCGAAGCGCCGGCATACCTCGCTGACCGGCTTGCCGGTCTTGCGCACGACGGCGAGGATCTGCAGCGCCGAGACGAGGCCGTCGCCCGTGGTCGAGAAATCCGACAGGATGAGGTGGCCCGACTGCTCGCCGCCGACATTGAAGCCGTGGTTGCGCATGTGCTCGACGACATAGCGGTCGCCGACCTTGGTGCGCGCGAGCGACAGGCCGAGCGAGTCGAGATACCGCTCGAGGCCGAGATTGGACATGATCGTCGCGACGATGCCCGGCTGCGACAGCAGGCCGTCCTCGGCCCAGGACTGCGCCACCACGGCCATCAGCTGGTCGCCGTCGACGACCTCGCCATTCTCGTCGACGATGATGACGCGGTCGGCGTCGCCGTCGAGGGCGATGCCGATATCGGCGCGGACCTCGTGCACCTTCTTGCGCAGCGCGTCGGTGGCCGTCGAGCCGACCTCGAGGTTGATGTTGAAGCCGTTCGGCTTGTCGCCGATCGTGATCACCTCGGCGCCGAGCTCCCACAGCACCTCGGGCGCGACCTTGTAGGCGGCGCCATTGGCGCTGTCGATGACGATGCGGAGGCCGGCGAGGTCGAGCGTCTTCGGCAGCGTGCGCTTGGCAAACTCGACATAGCGCTCCTGCGCGCCGTCGATGCGCTTGGCGCGGCCGAGATCGGCCGAGGCGGCCAGACGATCGGAGAGATCCTCCTCGATCAGCGCCTCGATCTTCGCCTCGGTCTCGTCCGAGAGCTTGTAGCCGTCGGGGCCGAACAGCTTGATGCCGTTGTCCTCATACGGATTGTGCGAGGCGGAGATCATGACGCCGAGATCGGCGCGCAGCGAACGGGTCAGCATGGCGACGGCCGGCGTCGGCATCGGGCCGAGCAGGAATACGTCCATGCCGGCGGCGGTGAAGCCCGCGGTCAGAGCCGGCTCGATCATGTAGCCGGAGAGGCGCGTATCCTTGCCGATCACGACGCGGTGCCGATGGCCGCCGTTCCGGAAAGCGAGGCCCGCGGCGATCCCGACCTGCAACGCGAGTTGCGGCGTGATCGGGAAGGCGTTGGCCTTGCCGCGGATGCCATCCGTGCCGAAGAATTTGCGTACCATGCGTCGTCTATCCCCAGGCACGACCCGAAAGCTGGAGATTTTCCGGAACGGGGCCGTGCGTCAAATCAAGAACCCGAACCAGCGGCTCATCCGATCGGAGAGGGTCCGCTTCGGGCATTCGCGGCAGTCATAGACCAGCATGGCCGGGAATGGGTTCAAAAATCGTGAGCGCCTGTTACACGCTCCGCCCCATTGGGGATCGTCGCGCCTCGCCTCGACAAGCGCAGGCGCCTGGAATTTTACCATAAGGTCCAGATTTTACTGGGAAATCCGCAATTCCGCGGTCTTCGGCCCGCAGGGCGGCCGAATGTTTCAAGCCGACACGCAAAGTGCTTTCCCGAACGGCAGACCGGATGGCAAGGGAGGCATCCCTTCCCCCGCACAGGAGCTGCCCATGAAGGCCCTCATCATCGTCGACATGCTGAACGACTTCTACACCGGCGTACTGCAGAACCAGGTACATGCCGCGAAGATCGTCCCGGTCATCCGCGATCTGATCGACCATGCGCGCGGCCGCTCCGACTGGCTCGTCGTCTATTCCAACGACGCGCACCGCGCCGACGACGCCGAGATCGCCGTCTGGGGTCCGCATGCCATGGCCGGGACGCGCGGCGCCGACGTCATCGACGAACTGACGCCGATCGGCGCGCCGCGCGAAATCGTTTCGCCGAAGCGCTTCTACGGCGCCTTCGACGAGACCGGCCTCGACGCGATCTTCCAGGAGTTCGGCGTCACCGACGTGGTGGTGGTCGGCCAGCACACCCATTGCTGCGTCCGCCACACCAGCTACGGTGCCTTCATCCGCGGCTACGGCATCGAGATCCCGACCGACGGCGTCTGCGTCTTCGACGGCGTCGACAACGCCGCGGCCATCGACTACCTGCGCACGATCTACGGCGCGACGATCACGGACTCGGCCACCATCATCGCGGCCGATATCGCCAAGGCGGCCTGATCGGCGCCGCTCAAAAGACGCGCACGAAAAAGGGCGGGACCGCGAGGCCCCGCCCTTTTTTCATTTCGTCCGCCGCGCCATCAGGACTGCGGCTGCGGCTCCAGGCCGGGGTCGCCCTTCGGGCGCGGACCGCGCGTGGTCGGAACCACGGACGGGCGCGAGGGCGGCACGTCGTCGCCGGTGTCGCGGATCGGCGGCTTGCCGTCGAGCAGGTTCTTGATCTCCTCGCCGGACAGCGTCTCGTATTCGAGCAGCCCTTCGGCGATGGCGATGAACTTGTCGCGGTTCTCGGTGATGAGACGCCGCGCCTCGCTCTCGCCCTCCTCGATCAGCTTGCGCACTTCCTCGTCGATGATCTTGGCGGTCTCGTCCGAGATGTTGGTCGACTGCGCCACCGAATGGCCGAGGAAGACCTCCTGCTCGTTCGAGCGGTAGCGCACGCGGCCGAGACGCTCCGACATGCCCCACTCCATCACCATAGAGCGGGCCAGGCTGGTCGCCATCTGGATATCGCCCGAGGCGCCGGTCGTCACCTTCTCCGGACCGAAGGTCAGGATCTCGGCCTCGCGGCCGCCGAACAGCATGATCAGGCGCGACTTGGCCTTCTCGTAGGTCCAGTTGTAGCGATCCGACTCCGGCAGCGTCATCACCATGCCGAGCGCACGACCGCGCGGAATGATGGTGGCCTTGTGGATCGGGTCGATGGTCGACGACAGCAGCATCGCGATGATGGCGTGGCCGGCCTCGTGATAGGCGGTGTTGCGCTTCTCGTCGGCCGTCATGGCCAGCGACTTGCGCTCGGCGCCCATCATCACCTTGTCCTTGGCGTCCTCGAACTCGGCCATGGTGACGATGCGCTTGTTGCGCCGCGCCGCCAGCAGGGCCGCCTCGTTGACGAGGTTCATCAGGTCGGCGCCCGAGAAGCCGGGGGTGCCGCGGGCGAGCGTCTTCAGCTCGACGTCGGGCGCCATCGGCACCTTGCGGGCATGCACCTTCAGGATCTTCTCGCGGCCGACGACGTCCGGGTTCGGGATCACGACCTGGCGGTCGAAGCGGCCCGGGCGCAGCAGCGCCGGGTCCAGAACGTCCGGACGGTTGGTCGCGGCGATGATGATGACGCCTTCGTTCTGCTCGAAGCCGTCCATCTCGACCAGCAGCTGGTTCAGCGTCTGCTCGCGCTCGTCATTGCCGCCGCCGAGGCCGGCGCCGCGATGACGGCCGACCGCGTCGATTTCGTCGATGAAGATGATGCAGGGCGAATTCTTCTTCGCCTGCTCGAACATGTCGCGAACACGGGACGCGCCGACACCGACGAACATCTCGACGAAGTCGGAGCCCGAGATGGTGAAGAACGGCACGTTGGCCTCGCCGGCGACGGCGCGGGCGGTCAGCGTCTTACCGGTGCCCGGAGGGCCGACCAGCAGCACGCCGCGCGGAATGCGGCCGCCAAGGCGCTGGAACTTCTGCGGGTCGCGCAGGAACTCGACGATCTCCTGCAGGTCTTCCTTGGCCTCGTCGACACCGGCGACGTCGTCGAAGGTGACGCGGCCATGCGCCTCGGTCAGCAGCTTGGCCTTGGACTTGCCGAAGCCCATCGCCTTGCCGCCGGCGCCGCCCTGCATCTGGCGCATGAAGAAGATCCACACGGCCAGGATCAGGAACATCGGGAACCACGAGATCAGGACGCCGATCAGCGAGGTGCCGCCCTCGGTCGGCGGCTTCGCCGTGATCGAGATGTTCTTGTCCTCGAGCCGCTTCACCAGATCCGCGTCATTCGGCGCGAAGGTCTGGAAGCTGGCATTGTCGGTGTAGCTGCCGGTGATCTGCTGGCCGGCGATGGCGACGCTGCGCACGCGGCCGCTGTCGACGTCGCTCAGGAACTGCGAATAGGCAATGTCCTGACCGGCGGCGCGCGGGCCCGGGTTCTGGAACAGGTTGAACAAGGCGATCAGCAGCAGGCCGATGATGACCCACACTGCGAAGTTGCGAAAATTCGCGTTCATCAGAATCCCTTCAAGGGCAGGATGCGGCCGGGTGCCGCTCATTTCAGGCTAAGATAGGTGGCCCGACCGCTGAAGCCAATATGAGCATGGCCATTGAAAGCGCGGAAAATGCGGCAATGGTTTAGATCAGGCGCCCGGATCGTCATGGCGGGCGGGATCGCGCATCCGCGCCGCAACCAGCGATGTCGCCGAAAAGGCGATGTCGAGCCCCGGATCCGGCGCCACGCCGAGGCCCGGACAGGCCAGGATCGCCCCACCGCGCCGCAGCGC
>JAEWAD010000433.1 GCA_023391905.1 Pseudomonadota bacterium
CCGCCCCCCCCCCCGCGCCCCCCGCTTCTCATTTCACACGACGATCCGTTCGTCAGATCCGGCGCGCCAGCTTGCAGAGCTGCACGAGGTCGGTGTCAAACGACATCGGGCTACGCAGGATCGTCGGGCACTTGCGCGCCAGGGCCTGACGTTCGCCGCCACTCAGGCTGCTGTCGGAGACCGATGTCGGGCCGTCCGGATTGCGCGGACCAGCCGGATTGCCGGGATTGCCCGGACCACCAGGACCGCCGGGACCTCCCGGATTGGTGGCGACGCGCGAACCGCACGAGCCTCCGACGCTCAGGCAGAGATTGAGCAGGCTGGCCTGGTTGAGCAGCTTCAGCCTCGTGTCGATCAACCCGAGCAGCTTGCTGCGATCACCCGTGCCGCAGCCCGAACCGCCGCCGGCATTGACGCAGACCTTGGCCAGTTCCTTGTTGGAGAGCACCGCAGCCTTGGCGTTGATGCCGCCGATCAGGTTCGACTTGACCCTGGCATCGGCGACACCGTTCTTGCCGAGCACCTTGGCGGTTACCTTGGTGCCGCCCTTGCCGCCGCAATCCGCGCCGACATTGACGCAGACATTCGCGAGCTCGTCCTTCGACAGGAGCTTTAGCCGCGCATCAACCAGCTTGATCACGTCCTCGCGCTGGCCGCCGCAGCTCGCCGCGCCGCCGACTCCGAGACAGAGCCGGACCAGCTCGCGCTTCGACAACACGTCGACGCGCGCGTCGATCCCGGACAGCAATGCCGACTTCGGCGTGTTCTGCAGCGAACGGCCGGTCGGCGCCGTGCCGCCGCCCGATCCCGTTAATCCGCTGGTCACGCCGCCGACCGTGCTGCCGACCGCGCCCGTAACCCCGTTCACCGTACCGCCAACGGAGTTGCCGAGGCTGCTGACGGTGCCGCCCAGCGCGCTGCCGGTATTGCTGACCGTATTGCCGAGGCCACCACCGACCGTATTGCCGACCGCGCCTGTCAGGCCGGAAACGGTGCCGCCCACGGCCCCAGTCACCCCGCTGACCACACCGCCAAGCCCTTCGGCATAGGCAGGCATCAGCATGGTGCCCAACAAGAAAGCCGCAGTCGTCGTCGCTATTCGAAACCTAGTCATGAAGCCCTCCTCCATTCGAGCACAGGACCCGAGATGCCCCTGCAGGCATAATGGCGAAAACTACCGAGGGTTCCAGATAAATATCGAAACAATGAAATCGAACTATAGATTTGGTGAATCAATATACGCCTTACTGAGCATACTAAATCTTGCTCATATTCAAAATTGCGGATCACATATGACTCACGGCATCGTGAGATCGCGTGATCTTCTTTGGCCACCGCGTGGCGACCGCTCTGGACTTCAGAGCCTAGAAGGCAGCCCAGCCTCAACCCGGAACGCGACCGGTATAGACAATGAAACAAGAATTTATGATCGCCAAAATTTCCATCTAGATAGCAAAACCACCAAAATACGACGACGATATTATCGATAATACGTAATTATAGAGATACATCTTCATGACTTGCTTAAGTTAAAATATGAATTGCCGGCTTATCACATTTTTACGTCGAGGCATTTAAGCAACCAGAGCAATTCATAAAACCGTAATACTTAGAAATCGCCTGATTCCACATTGCAGTTGGTCCTTCCATCAGTAGGTTGCGCCTGCCTGCCGCGAGGGGTCGCGGCAGGTGTCGTCGCGGTTCACGGGGTGGTGCGCGACGGCCATCAGGAATGGGGGCAGCGGGATGCACCGCCTGGCCGGCCGGATCTGCGGATCGGGCCGCGCGCCAGCGGCGGCGCTCGCCGGCCTCCCGAATTGGAAGGTCAGAAATGACGTTTAAATCTCTGTTTCTCGGCTCTGCGGCCGCGATGATTCTCGTTGGGTCGGCCCAGGCTGCCGACCTCACCGTCGCCGAGCCGGTCGACTACGTGAAGGTCTGCGACGCCTTCGGCAAGGGCTTCTTCTACTCGCCTGGCACCGACACCTGCATCAAGGTCGGCGGCTACGTGAAGTTCATCACCACCTTCGGCGACAGCGACTTCTCCTCCTTCAACAAGATCTACCCCAACAGCAGCTGGGGTAATTTCGTCACGGAGGTGTCGATCCAACTCACCGGATCGAGCGTCACCGAATACGGCAACCTGACCGGCTTCATGGACATTCGCGCCAAGACCGGCAACACGCTTGGCGACGGCGAGACGCTGGCCGACTACGTCAACGCGTCGACCAACTCGGCCTATGTCGATTCGGCCTATCTGCAGTTCGGCCCGCTGAAGGCCGGCTATTTCGACTCGCTGTTCGATTTCGGCCAGGGCTTCAACGACAAGGGCATGTTCGCGTCGGACACCAAGACCGACCACATCGAGCTGTCCTATGCCATCAACGGCTTCGGTCTCGCCATCTCGCTCGAAGACCCGCGTGATCGCGGCGGCGTCGGCTACGACGAAGAGTTCGGCGGCAACAGCAACATGCCGGACATCATCGGCGCTGTGACCTACGAGGCCGGCATCTTCAAGACCAAGATCGCCGGTGCCTACTTCAAGCACGCCGTCGACCTCGACGTGGCCAACAATCGCTGGGATCCGAAGGACGGCTACGCTGTCGGCGGCATCGTGGAGTTCCCGCTCGACAGCCTGTCGAAGGGCGACAAGCTGCAGCTCTCGGCGAGCTATGCCCAGAACGGCAACTCGTTCACCGGCATCACCGGCGGCACGTCGGTTGCCGGCTACACGACCGGCTCGGTCGCCGGCGGCGCCGGCCTCGACGCCATCCCGGGCGACAGCTGGAGCGCGTTCGCGTCCTACAAGCACGTCTGGACCGACCAGGTC
>JAEWAD010000436.1 GCA_023391905.1 Pseudomonadota bacterium
GGAGGGGGCTGAGCGCAGCGGCGACGCGGCAGGCGAGGGGAAGCGGGCGCTGTCGCCGGCCGGCAGCGGCAGCCGCGGCCACGGCCCCTGAGGCAAACCAACGGCCGTTGGCCGGTGGCGCGCGACAATCCCCAGGCTTCGATCGCAGCCATGTGAATTTCGGAAAACAGGCGCTTGACCCTCCCGCCGAAACCGCCTATCTCCACTCCCACGACGCGGCGCTCGTTGCAGACGCCTCGCCGCCCGGTCATCGGACCCGGCAAAAGGCGAGGTTGATCAAGCGCTTAGTTGGGGAATAGTTTAACGGTAGAACGACGGACTCTGACTCCGTTAGTCTTGGTTCGAATCCAGGTTCCCCAGCCACTTCTTCCCATCATACTGATAGTTCGGCTATCTCGGTTTGGTCATGTTCAAAAGAACGGCCTGACCTCGACCGGGGTGCGGCAGGCGATGGCGGCTTTGCGGCCCCATTCCAGCGCCTCGTCCGGGCTGGCGCATTCGAGCACCCAGAAGCCGCCGACATGCTCCTTCGCCTCCGTATAGGGGCCGTCGGTGATGGTGAGCTTGCCGTCCGTGCTCCGGCGAACCGACCTGGCATTGCCGACCGGCCGTAGCCCGCCGACGAAGACGCGGACACCCTTCGCGACCATCTCGTCGTTCAGTATGTCGATGTCGCGGTGCATCGCCTCGTCCTCGAGGGCAGCCGGGTCGTAGTTGTCGGGATGTTGGATGGCGACCCAATACTGCGTCATGGCTTCTCTCCTGGTGTCCGGGCGGGCCGTCTGTCCCGCCATCGTCTTCGCGACGAACGGTCGGGCCGGGCTTCGACAGCGTGCGTGAAATAATGAGGGGGGATGGCGAGCGGGGCAGGATCACCCCGCGCCGGCGCGCCATTCGCTCGGCGACTGGCCGACGAACTTCTTGAAGGCGCGGCTGAAGGCGGCCTCGGAATCATAGCCGATCTCCTGCGCCACGGCGGCGACCTTGACGCCGCGCTCGGCGAGGCGGCGCGCGGCGATCTGCATCCGCCATTGCGTCAGGTACTGGATCGGCGGGTAGCCGACGAGCTGCGTGAAGCGCTCCGCCAGCGCCGAGCGCGACGCGCCGGCGGCCGAGGCGAGCTCCTCCAGGGTCCAGGCGTGCGCCGGGTCGGCGTGCAGCAGGGCGAGGGCGCGTCCGACGAGGGGATCGCGCAGGCCGGCGAGCCAGCCCGTGCGGTCCGTGCCGAGTTCGTCCATGTGCTGGCGCACGACTTCGAGGAACATCAGCTCGGACAGCCGGTTCAGGATGCTCTGGCTGCCGGGGCGCTTGTTCTCGGCCTCGCTGGTGGCGAGGCGGATGAACTGCTCGAGCCGGCCGTCGGGCGTACCGGCCGTTCGGCCGAGCCGCATGAAGCGGGGCAGGGCGGCGAGCAGCGGATTGAACGGCCGCGCATCGCAACTGAAGAAGCCGCAGACGAGATGCGTGTCGGTCGGGCCGTCGCTGCCGGTCCGGAGCAGGAACGGCAGCATGGAATCGTCCGGCGGGCGCCGGTGCACGCTCCATTCCGGCTCGGCGCGCATGCCGGGCCGGCTGGAGAGTGCATGCGGATCGCCCTGCGGCATGACGGCGATGTCGCCTTCGCGGAGTTCGACCGGCTCGAACTCGCCGCGGTCGACGATCGAGATCCAGCACGAGCCGCGCGTGACGACATGATATTCGATCGTGTGCTGGGCGCCGGGCATGACGAGGCCGCCGATCCGCTCGGTCGGTGGCGCCTCCGCCACCCAGGGCGACCGCGCCGAGACGTCGTAGAACACGGCGCCGGTGAGCCGGATGGCGGAGAGCACGTCCGAGAGGACGTCGATCTTGTCGTCGAAGGGCATGAGCGAAACCGAAGATGCCGCAGGCAGGCCAATTCCAGACACGATGATGGTCGCCGAACGTCATGGGTGGCCAGCCGGGCTGTGCCGTGTGGCGCGCCGTCGGCGCTGCATGTGTGACGTAGGGTCAGGCCCAGAATAGCAGGTCTGGACGCTCGGGCAAGAAATCCGGCGGCGCGATCATTCTTCCCCGGCGGAAACTGCGGTACCCAATGCGCCGCCTCAGGGACATCGTGTCGGGCAGATCCGCGCGGCAAGGCGTGAGCAGCCTCAGTCGGGTTGGCAGGGTCCCCGGGCAGCGGACAAGGCGTCCGTTTCGGCTCATCGGTGCCTTCACAACGCAGCCGATTTTCAAGGTGTCGCCGGGCGATCGGCGGCGCAGCCGCGCTTCACATCCCCCGTCACGGCCGCCAGGCGCGGCCGATTGAACGCTCGAGAACGCGCCCGGTGCGCAGAACCCGTCAGGAGACGAGCATGACCATGACCTCGATTGGAAGCGAAACCATGAACCCAGCCACTGCCGCCGCCGTCACGATGGCGGCGGCTCCCGACCTCGTCGCGCTGAAGACCAAGCAGCAGGCGACCTGGTCGTCCGGCGACTATGCGGTCGTCGGCACGACGTTGCAGATCGTCGGCGAATGCCTCGCCGAGGCGATGGACCTGCGCTCGGGCCAGAGCGTGCTCGATGTCGCCGCCGGCAACGGCAATGCGACTTTGGCCGCCGCACGCCGCTGGTGCGAGGTGACGTCGACCGACTATGTCGACGCGCTGCTGATGCAGGGCCGCAAGCGCGCCGAGGCGGAAGGGCTCACGGTCATGTTCCAGACCGCCGACGCCGAGAACCTGCCGTTCGCCGACGGCACCTTCGACGCGGTGATGTCGACCTTCGGCGTGATGTTCACCGCCGATCACGACCGCGCCGCTTCGGAACTGATGCGCGTGTGCCGTCCGGGCGGCAAGGTCGGCATGGCCAACTGGACGCCGGACGGCTTCATCGGCCAGATGTTCAAGGTGATCGGCAAGCATGTGTCGCCGCCGCCGGGCGCCAAGTCGCCGGCGCTCTGGGGCACGCGCGCCCAGATCGACGAGATGTGCGGCGGCGAGGCGAGCGCCATCGCGGCGGAGACGCGGTCCTTCGTCTTCCGCTATCGCTCGCCGCAGCACTTCATCGACGTGTTCCGCCGCTTCTACGGCCCGATGCTGAAGGCCTTCGGGGCGCTGGACGAGACGGGCCAGATGATGCTCGCCAAGGACATCACCGACCTGATCGGACGCTTCAACAAGGCCGATGACGGGACGATGGTGGTGCCGTCGGACTATCTCGAGATCGTCGTGACCAAGCGCTAGCTCGATTTCGAGCGAAGCCGATACGGGTGCGACCCGGCAAGGCGCTGGAGCCGTGCATCGGCTCCAACCCGAGGAGGGGAATTCCACCCCTTTGCACAGGAACGGCGGGCGGTGTCGCGGCGGAAGGGCGGCGCCGCCCGCCGCTGTTGCGATGGCCGGCGCGAACATGCTTGTTGGCGGCCGTGGTCGATGCAATCATGGCGCGACTGCCGAAGCGAAACTTCCCGGACGGGGTCACGATGACACGAATTTCCGCTGCGCGCTGGACGGCGCGCGCCACGGCGCTCTTCTCGGCGCTCTCCCTGACATTCGCCGCCGCGACGGCCGGCGCGGGAACGCTCGAGGACGTCAAGGCGCGGGGAAAGCTGGTCTGCGGCGTCAGCGAGGGCCTGGGCGGCTTCTCCGAGAAGGACGAGGCCGGGACCTGGCGCGGCTATGACGTCGATTTCTGCAAGGCGGTGGCGCTTGCCATCCTCGGCGATGCCGCCAAGGTCGACTATGTGCCGCTTTCGGCGACCGATCGCTTCGAGGCGCTCGCCGGCGGCAAGATCGACCTGCTCGCCCGCAACAGCACCTGGACGCTCCTGCGCGACGCCGGCCGGCCGCTCGAATTCGTCGGGGTCAGCTATTTCGACGGCCAGGGCTTCATGGTGCCGACCATCTATGGCGCGACCAGCCCGCTGCAGCTGAACGGCGCCACTATCTGCGTCGTCAGCGGAACAACCACGCAGGACAATGCCAGCGCCTATTTCGAGAAGGCCGGCCTCAAGGCGTCGTTCCTGCCCTTCGCCGAGCGTCAGGACGCGCGCAAGGCCTATGCGGACGGGAAGTGCGACGCCTACACCGCCGACCGCTCGGCGCTGGCGGCGGAGCGGGCCGACCTGCCGAAGCCCGACAGCCACACCATCCTGGCCGACGTGATCTCCAAGGAGCCGCTCGGCCCCGTCGTGCGCGACGACGACGCGAAGTGGATCAATCTCGTGCGCTGGGTCCTGTTCGGCCTGATCGACGCCGAGGAGATCGGCCTGGAGCAGTCGAACGTCGCCGCAGCCCAGGCGGCCGAGGCGAAGCGGCTCGGCGCGCTGAGCGGCCCGCCGCTCGGCCTTTCCGAGGACTGGCTGGCGACGGTCGTCGGTGGCGTCGGCAATCTCGGCGAGATCTTCGAACGCAATCTCGGCGAGGAGACGCCGATGCAGCTCGCTCGCGGCATCAACGCTCCCTGGACCCAAGGCGGAATCCTCTATGCGCCGCCCCTTCAGTAATTCAGCGGTTTCCCGTTGCGCGCGCCGGCTGATGGCCGGCGCCGCGCTGCTGCTCGCCGCGGCCACCTTCACGCCGCCGCCCGCCCATGCGGCGACGGTGCAGGAGGTGCAGCGCAGCCTGGCGCTGATCCGCATCAACGCGATCGACCTCCTGGCGCGCGAGCCGCGCCTGCCGCTGCCGATCCAGCAGCGGCGCGACATCCTGCGCGCCTATTACGAGGAGAAGGGCGGCGAGCTGCTCTGGCTGCGCGACGACCGGCCCGAGCAACTGGTGGCGGCGCTCGACGGCGCGGCGGCGGACGGCCTCCGGCCGACCGACTATCCGACCGGCCAGCTGATCTCGTTGCTCCAGGAAACGGATTTCAAGGACATCCGCGGCTTGGCGCTGATCGAGCTGTTCTTCTCCGCCGCCTTCCTCGAATACACGGCCGATCTCTCTGTCGGGCGCTTCCTGCCGAGCAAGGTCGACCCGAATTTCTTCCTCAAGACGCGCACCCTCGACCAGGCGGCGGCCCTGCAGGCCGTGAGCGAGGCCGAGAGCCTCGACGACTTCTTCGAGGCCTGGCAGCCGTCGAACAGCTATTACGCGTCGCTGCGCGGGGCGCTGGCGCAATATCGCGAATTCGAGGCCGAGGGCGGCTGGGCTCCGGTGCCGCTCGGCCCGGCGCTGAAGCCCGGCATGACCGATCCGCGCGTCGCCGATATCCGCGAGCGGCTCGCCGTCACCGATGCGGCCGACCCCGACGGCCCGAACGGCCAGGAAACCTACGATCCCGAGCTCGTCGCCGCTGTCGAGCGCTTCCAGGCGCGGCATGGGCTCGACGTCGATGGCGTCGTCGGCCCGGCGGCGCTGGTGGCGATGAACGTGCCGGTCGAGGATCGCATCGCGGAAATCGAACTCGCCATGGAGCGCTGGCGCTGGATGCCGCGCGACCTCGGCCAGCAATATGTGATGGTCAACATCGCGGGCTTCGATCTCCGCCGCGTCAAGGATGGCGAGACCGAGCAGCGCATGTCGGTCGTGGTCGGCAAGCCCTATAGCCGCACGCCGGTCTTCAGCGACCAGATCCGCTACATCGAGCTCAACCCCTACTGGACCGTGCCGTCCGGCATCGCCGTCAAGGAGGAGCTGGGCAAGCTGCGCAGCAATCCCGCCGGCCTCTCGGCGCAGGGCTTCGAGGCGATCCGCGGCAAGGAGGTGCTCGATCTCCGCTCGATCAACTGGGCGAATTACGGCCCCGGCAACTTCCCGTTCCAGCTGCGCCAGCAGCCGGGCCCGAAGAACGCGCTCGGCCGCGTCAAGTTCATGTTCCCGAACGAGCACAACGTCTATCTGCACGACACGCCGTCGCGCAGCCTGTTCGCCCGCAGCGAGCGCGCCTTCAGCCATGGCTGCATCCGCGTCAGCCAGCCGCTCGACCTGGCGGAACAGCTTCTGGTCGCCAGCGGCGTCTCCGGCTGGGGCATGGACCGGATCAACAAGACCGTCGCGACGGAGAAGAACACCGTCGTCAAGCTGGCCAACCCGATGCCGATCCACCTGACCTACCTGACCGCCTGGGTCGACGAGACCGGCGTCAATTTCCGCAAGGACATCTACAAGCAGGACGCCAAGCTGCTGGCGGCGCTGGACGGCAAGGCGCTCGCCTGGTGATCGAAGCGGCGCGCGGCGGCTGTGCAGCCACCCGCGCGCCGGATCTTCGGAGGGTCTAGCGCAGGTCGACCGTTACCTTGTCGATGTCGCCGGTGAAGGCGAAGGGCGGCCGGTAGGTGAAGTCCACGGCCGACCCGACATCCATGCCGACATCCAGGCCCTCGCCGAGCGAGATCTGGATCGGGATGGTCTTCGCGATCTCGCCCTTCGCGACCTCGGCGCCATTGACCTTCAGCGTCACGGTCGCGCCCTTGCCGGTCTCGCCCTTTGCGCCGTGATAGGCGAAGTCGACTTCCAGCTTCGCCTTGCCCGCCGGCAGCGGATCCGGCGCCGTGACCGTCGGCCGGTCGAGCGCCAGGTAGTTGTAGACGAAGGTCGGCTTGCCACCCTTGAGGTAGAGGCCATAGCCACCGACGAGCCCGCCCTGGGTCACGATCATGCCCTCGGCGCCGCCCTGCGGCACGTCGATGTCGGCGCTGAGCGTCCAGGATTTGTTGAGGATGCGCGGGGAAGCGTCGATCGGCAATCCGACCTGGCCGGGATAGTAGGTGAAGCGGGTCGCCTTGCCCGACAGCACCGGCCGGCCCATCGCCTCCGCGTTCAGCCGTTCCACCGCGCGGCCGTCGAGCGGCAGCACATTGTACCGCGCCGCCTCGGCCCACCAGAGATCCTGCAGCGCGCGCAGCTTCTCCGGGTTTTCCGCCGCGATGTCGTGCGCCTGCGAGAAGTCCTTCTCGATATTGTACAGTTCCCAAATCTGCTTGTCGGGATCAAAGGCCTGCCGGATCGGAATCCAGGGCGCGAAGGACGGCGCCGACGCCATCCATCCGTCCTGGTACATGCCGCGGTTGCCGAGAAGCTCGAAATACTGCTTCGGCCGGTGCTCCGGCGCCTTCGCGTCGATGAGGACGTCGGCGAAGCTGGTCCCTTCGATCGGCTTCTGCGTCACGCCATTCAGCGTCTCGGGCGGGGTGATGCCGATGATCTGGTAGAGGGTCGGCACGATGTCGATCGTGTGGGTGAACTGGTTGCGCACTCCACCGGCGTCGGTGATCTTGGCCGGCCACGAGACGATCATCGGATTGCGGGTGCCGCCGAAATGGCTGGCCACCTGCTTGGTCCACTGGAACGGCGTGTCCATGGCGTGCGCCCAGGCGGACGGGAAGTGGTTGAAGTGCTTGGGACCGCCGAGCTCGTCGATGACCTTGATGTTGTCCTGCCAGGTCTCGGCGATGCCGTTGAAGAACAGGTTCTCGTTGGTCGAACCTTCGAGCCCGCCCTCGGCGCTCGAGCCATTGTCGCCGGCGATGTAGATGTAGAGCGTATTTTCGGCGCCGGGCAGCGCCTTCACGGCGTCGATGACGCGCCCCATCTCGTGGTCGACATTGGCGCCATAGCCGGCGAAGACCTCCATCATGCGGGCGTAGAGCCGCTTCTGGTCGGCGTTCAGCGTATCCCAGGCGGGCAGCCCTTCGGAGCGAACGGTCAGGTCGGTGTTCCCGGGCACGACGCCGAGTGTCTTCTGCCGCGCCAGCGTGTGTTCGCGATAGGCGTCCCAGCCTTCATCGAACTTGCCCTTGTAGGGTTCGATCCATTGCGCCGGCACCTGGTGCGGCGAATGGGTGGCGCCCGGCGCGACATAGAGGAAGAACGGCTTCTCCGGCGCGATCGACTTCACCTTGCGCACCCAGGCGATGGCGTGGTCGGCGAAGTCGGTGGTCATGTAGTAGTCGGGATCGGTCGAGGCCGGCACGAGGTCGCGGTTCTCGTAGAGGACCGGGTTCCAGTGGTTCATGTCGCCGGCGTTGAAGCCGTAGAAATAGTCGAAGCCGAGGCCGTTGGCCCAATGGTCGAACGGGCCGGCGGCGCTGATCTCCCAGGCCGGCGTGTTGTGGTTCTTGCCGATCCAGGCGGTCATGTAGCCGTTCTGGCGCAGCACCTCGCCGATCGTGCCGGCGCTCTTCGGGATGATCGAGGTGTAGCCGTCATAGCCGGTCGCCGCCTCGCCGATGACGCCGGACGCGACCGAGTGGTGGTTGCGCCCGGTGATCAGCGCCGCGCGTGTCGGCGAGCAGAGCGCCGTGGTGTGGAAGCGGGTGAAGCGCAGGCCGTCCTTTGCGAGCGCGTCCATGGTCGGCGACTGGATCCCGCCGCCGAAGGTCGAGAATTGGCCGTAGCCGGCATCGTCGAGCAGGATCAGCACGACGTTCGGTGCGCCCTGCGGAGCCTGGACGGGTTGCGGGAACTGCGCCGGGTCGGAATCGGCGATGGTGCGCCCGATATTGCCGGGGAAGCGGAAATCAGGCCTCGGCAGCACGGAAGGCGTATCGGGCGTCGGCCAGCGGGCGGCGTCCTGCGCCATGGCGGGGAAGGCGTAGGTGGCGGCGCCGATGACCGCCGCCGACAGGAGTGTTTGCAAGAGCCGCGCACGCCGTGATGCCATGACGGAGCCTCCGAGCTGCCAAGCGCCGGAGCTACCGCGCGCCCCGAATGCAGGGCACGCTAACGTGTGGATTACGTTGCGTCACATCACGTTTTGATGGAGGGCTGCCTCGAGTCTCCGGCGCCCGAGGCTGCGGCGCCGGCCTCAGCGCGCCGGTGCCGCAGGGCGGAAGGCCAGCGCCCCTGCTGGCCGCCTGTGATCAGCTCTAGCGGTTGACGTCGACCAGCGTGCGGCCGCGCACCTTGCCCTGCAGGATCGCGGCGGCGACTTCGGGTACCTGGGCGAGGCCGATCTCCTCGATCGTCAGCCCGAGCTTGGCGAGGTCGAGGTCGGCGGCGAGGCGCTGCCAGGCGACCTGGCGTACCGACTGCGGCGCATGCACGGAATCGATGCCGGCCAGCGTCACGTTGCGCAGGATGAAGGGCACCATCGAGCCGGGCAGGTCGAGGCTGTCGGCAAGGCCGCAGGCCGTCACCGTGCCGCGATACTGCGTCTGAGCCAGCACGTTCACCAGCGTCTGGCCGCCGGCGCTGTCGACGGCGCCGGCCCAGCGTTCCGGTCCGATCGGCGCGCCGGGGCTGGCGAGCGTCGCCCGGTCGATGATCTCGGCCGCGCCGAGTTCCTTCAGATAGTCGGCGCCCTCGGGGCGTCCGGTCGAGGCGATGACGTGGTAGCCGAGCTTGGAGAGCAGCGCGATCGCGATCGAG
>JAEWAD010000401.1 GCA_023391905.1 Pseudomonadota bacterium
CCTGGTGCATGTCTCCGGCCATCCGCGTCGGGACGAGCTGGCCGAGATGTATGGCTGGGTGCGGCCCGAGATCGCGATTCCCGTGCATGGCGAGGCGATGCATCTGTGGGCCCACGCCGCCTTCGCGCGCGACATGGGCGTCAAGCAGGTCGTGTTGACCGAGAACGGCAGCATCGTGCGTCTCGCGCCGGGACCGGCGGAAGAGATCGACGATGTCCCGTTCGGCCAGCTCTACAAGGACGGCATCATCATCGCCGACGCGGAGAATGTCGGCGTGCCGGAGCGGCGCAAGCTCGCCTTTTCGGGCCATGTCGCCGTCTCGGTCGTGCTCGACGCCAAAGGCGGCGTCATGGTCGATCCCGAGATCGCGCTCACCGGCCTGCCGCTGCAGGGCGTAGCCGGCCATCCCTTCGAGGAGACGGTCATGACGGCCGTCCTCGGCACGCTGGAAAGCATTCCGCGGGCGCGCCGCCGCGACGCCGACCTGGTGCGGGAGGCGATCCGCCGCTCGGTCCGGGCGGCCGTTCGGCAGGCTTGGGGCAAAAAGCCACTTTGCACTGTGTTCGTCGCGATCGTATGACGCCCTTGCGGAGAGATTTTCCGCAAGGGAGCCATTGCGCATGATTGGACGACTGAACCATGTGGCCATCGCGGTGCGCGATCTCGACGCCGCGGCCCGGGTCTATCGCGAGACGCTCGGCGCGAGCGTCTCGGCGCCGCTCAGCCTGCCCGACCATGGCGTGGTGACGGTGTTCGTCGAGCTCCCGAACACCAAGATCGAGCTGCTGGCGCCGCTCGGCTCGGATTCGCCGATCGCCCGCTTCCTGGAGCGCAATCCGGACGGCGGCATTCATCATCTGTGCTATGAGGTCGAGGACATCATCGCCGCGCGCGACCGGCTGAAGGCCGAGGGCGCCCGTGTGCTCGGTGACGGTGAGCCGAAGACCGGCGCCCATGGCAAGCCCGTGCTGTTCCTGCATCCGAAGGATTTCTGCGGCACGCTGGTCGAACTCGAGGAGGCCTGAAACACCATGCCGATCTACAGCATGCTGGCGGTCTATTTCATCATCTGGTGGCTGGTCCTGTTCGTTGTCCTGCCGTTCGGCGTCCGCACCCATGCGGAAGAGGGCAACGTCATCCTCGGCACCACGGCGAGCGCGCCGGCCAATCTCAACCTGGTCCGCAAGATGATCATCACCTCGATCATCAGCGCCGTGATCGTCTACGGGATCTGGTACGGCTATGTGAAGATGGGCTGGACCGCCGAGGCGCTGGCGCGCTTCGCGCTCTGACCGCATGAGCGGCCGGGTGAGGGGGCGCGCGTCCCCCCGGCTCGCCGGCGATAAAAAAAGGCAGGAAACCTTGCGGTTCCTGCCTTTTTCAGTTCGCGTTCCACCCCTCAAGCCGAGCTTTTCGCTCAATTGGCTTTGATCGAGCTCATTTTTTTGAACTCGGCGGCAGCAGCTCTTCAGCGCGCCAAAGGGGACTTCCTCCCAAGACTTAGACCGCGTTGCCTTTGTTTGGAGCCCCGCTTTTGCTGCGAGGTCCTTTGTTATGACCCGACGTTATCCAAAGCCCATCGGCTTGTCATCAAATTGTGCATGGGCAGCACATTTTTTTTGCGACAGCACGACTGACCTTAGTAACTTGGTCCGTGATTTGCCGCGTTGCCGCATCGATTGATGCGTCGGAAGCGGGGGCTTCGTCCATGTCGGGATTTGCCCAAGACTTGATCAGGACGTCTCGGAAGGGCGCGACAATGCCGCCGCCGCCGGGGACTTGTGTTTTCACCTGTCTATGGCTTGATGTCGGCCCACCCGACTCGCCTGGAGCCTTTTTCTGATGCGCCTTTCCCGCTCGTTCCTGCCGATCCTCCGCGAGACGCCGAAGGAAGCCGAAATCATTTCGCACCGGCTGATGCTGCGCGCCGGCCTCATCCGCCAGCAGAGCGCGGGCATCTATTCCTGGCTTCCTCTGGGGCAGCGGGTGCTGGCCAACATCCAGCGCATCGTCCGCGAGGAGCAGAACCGCGCCGGCGCCATCGAGATCCTGATGCCGACCCTGCAATCGGCCGATCTCTGGCGCGAGAGCGGTCGCTACGACGACTACGGCAAGGAAATGCTGCGCATCGAGGACCGTCACGAGCGCGCCATGCTCTACGGCCCGACGAACGAGGAGATGGTCACCGACATCTTCCGCAGCTATGTGCGCTCCTACAAGGAGCTGCCGCTGAACCTCTACCACATCCAGTGGAAGTTCCGCGACGAGGTGCGCCCGCGCTTCGGCGTGATGCGCGGCCGCGAGTTCCTGATGAAGGATGCCTATTCCTTCGACCTCGACGAGGCCGCGGCGCGCCGCGCCTACAACCGCATGTTCGTCGCCTATCTGCGCACCTTCGACCGGCTCGGCGTCAAGGCGATCCCGATGCGCGCCGATTCCGGCCCGATCGGCGGCGATGCCACGCATGAGTTCATCGTCCTCGCCTCGACGGGCGAGAGCGCCGTCTTCCTCGACAAGGCCGCGCTCGACACTGCCATTCCCGGTGCCGACACGGATTTCGAGGGCGATCTCACGCCGATCGTGGCGGCCTGGACCGAGAAGTACGCCGCGACCGAGGAAATGCACGACAAGGCCGTTTTCGAGGCCCTGCCGGAAGAGAACCGCCTCGAGGCGCGCGGCATCGAGGTTGGCCAGGTCTTCTATTTCGGCACCAAGTATTCGGAGCCGATGGGCGCGACCGTCACCGGTCCGGACGGCGTCGAGCATCCGGTGCACATGGGCTCCTACGGCATTGGCGTGTCGCGTCTCGTGGCGGCGATCATCGAGGCCAGCCATGACGAGGCCGGCATCATCTGGCCCGAGGGCGTGGCCCCCTACAAGGTCGGCCTGATCAACCTGAAGGCCGGCGACGCGGCGACCGATCTCGCCTGCGAGGGGCTGTACGAGCGCCTTACGAATGCCGGAATCGAAGTCCTCTACGATGACGTCGAGGGCCGGGCAGGGGCGAAGTTTGCGACGATGGACCTGATCGGTCTGCCCTGGCAGCTGATCGTCGGTCCGAAGGGACTTGAGCGTGGCGAAGTCGAAATCAAGCGGCGCGCGACGGGCGAACGCGAATCCGTTAGCCTCGATGCGGCAGTGGCTAAACTACTGGGCAGCTCTTAACCCGCGGCGCGCCGCGATCGGGACAGGTATGGCTGAGCCGACCGGCACGAGACCTTTTGCGACTTTCGAGTGGATGCTGGCGGGGCGCTATCTGCGCGCCCGCCGGCGCGAGACCTTCATCTCGATCATCGCCATCTTCTCCTTCATCGGCATCATGCTGGGTGTGGCGACGCTCATCATCGTCATGGCGGTGATGAACGGCTTCCGGGGCGAGCTGATCGACAAGATCCTCGGCATCAACGGCCATGTCGTCGTGCAGCCGATCGAGACGCCGTTCACCGACTTCGCCGACGTCGCCACCCGCCTCGCCATGGTCAAGGGCGTGACGGCGGCGATCCCGCTCGTCGAGGGCCAGGTGCTCGCGTCGGGGGCCAACAACTCGACCGGAGCGCTCGTTCGCGGTGTCCGCGCCGAGGACCTGCCCAACCTGCCGAGCATCTCGAATAATGTCCGCCACGGCACGCTGGAGAATTTCGACGAGGCCGAGGGCGTCGCGATCGGAACGCGGCTTGCGACCAACATGGGCGTGTCGATCGGCGACAAGCTGACGCTCGTCTCGCCGCGCGGCAACGTCACGCCGATGGGCATGACCCCGCGCATCAAGGCCTATCCGGTCGTGGCGATCTTCGAGATCGGCATGTCGGAATATGACTCGTCCTTCGTCTTCATGCCGTTCGCCGAGGCGCAGGCCTATTTCAACCAGGACGACAAGGCCTCGGCCATTGAGGTCTACCTGGCCGACGCCGACCAGACGGGGGCGCTGCGGGAGCCGATCGAGACGGCGGCCGGGCGGCCGGTGCTGCTCACCGATTGGCGCCAGCGCAACATGACCTTCTTCTCGGCGCTCGAGGTCGAGCGCAACATGATGTTCATGATCCTGACGCTGATCGTGCTGGTCGCGGCGCTGAACATCATCTCGGGCCTCACCATGCTGGTGAAGGACAAGAGCCACGACATCGCCATCCTGCGCACCATGGGGGCGACGCGTGGCGCGATCCTGCGCGTGTTCTTCATCACCGGCGCGGCCATCGGCACGGTCGGCACGATCGTCGGCGTGCTGCTCGGTACCATCGTCTGCCTGAACATCGAATCGATCCGTCAGTTCGTGTCCTGGCTGACGCGGACCGAGGTGTTTTCGCCCGAGCTCTATTTCCTGTCGCGTCTGCCGGCCGACATGAACCCGGGCGAGACGATCTCGATCGTCATCATGGCGCTCGTGCTCAGCTATCTCGCGACGATCTATCCGGCGTGGCGGGCGGCCAAGCTCGATCCGGTCGAGGCCCTGCGATACGAATGAGCGAAACCTTGACCCAGGAGCGTCCGCGTCATCCCGTCCAGCAGAGCGTCGCGCCCGCGCTGCGCCTGCTCGCCGTCGAGCGTCACTACAAGGAGGGCTCTGGTCGGCTCAGCATCCTGACCGGGGCCAATCTTGCCGTCTATCCGGGCGAGACGGTCGCACTCGTCGCGCCGTCCGGCGCCGGCAAGTCGACCGTGCTGCATCTGGCCGGCCTGCTCGAGGCGCCCGACGGGGGCGAGGTCGAGATCGGCGGTCAGTTGACCGGCAAGCTCGGCGACGCCGAGCGGACGGCGATCCGGCGGCTGCAGATCGGCTTCGTCTACCAGTTCCATCACCTGCTGCCCGAGTTCTCGGCGCTCGAGAATGTCATGATGCCGCAATTGATCCGCGGCCTGAACCGCAAGGAAGCGGCGCGCCGGGCCGAGGAACTGCTCGCCTACATGAAGCTCGAACCGCGCAAGGCACACCGGCCGTCCGAGCTGTCGGGCGGCGAGCAGCAGCGCGTGGCGATCGCCCGCGCCGTCGCCAACGCGCCGCGCCTCCTGCTCGCAGACGAGCCGACCGGCAACCTCGATCCGAAGACGTCGCACTACGTCTTCGACGCGCTCGACGCCCTGGTGAGGGCATCTGGCTTGGCCGCCCTGATCGTCACGCACAACATGGAACTGGCCGAGCGCATGGATCGACGCATCACACTCGATGCGGGCAAGATCGTCGAATTCTAGCGCCCGGGCTTTTCATGCCCGAAAGTCGTGTTTCCTAGAACGACCATCCGGTGAAACGCCGGAAATGAGGCGGTCGTTTCTCGAAGACCCCCGTCTGCCTTGCTAGCTTTGCTCATCCCTAGGAAACGGCGCGCCCATCGGCGGCCCATTCTGAGCAAGGAAGCACGATGCGACGCCTTCCCTTCGTCACGGCCGCGGTTTTGTTCGCGCTGGCCGCCGGCCCCGCCCATGCCGAGGCCCCCGGTTCGATCCTCAATGCCTCCTATGACGTGGCACGCGAGCTCTTCGTCGCCGTCAACGAGGCCTATGGCGCCAAGTACAACAAGGAAACCGGCAAGACGCTGGAGATCAAGCAGTCGCATGCCGGTTCGTCGAAGCAGGCGCGCTCGATCCTCGAGGGCCTTGAGGCCGACGTCGTGACGTTCAACCAGGCGACCGACATCCAGGTCCTCGCCGACAAGGGCTTCGTCGCGGCCGACTGGACGGCGAAGTTCCCCGACAACGCGTCGCCGTTCTACTCGCTGCCGGTCTTCCTCGTGCGCGCCGGCAACCCGAAGGGCATCAAGGACTGGAACGACCTCGTCCGCGACGACGTCAAGCTGGTCTTCCCGAACCCGAAGACCTCGGGCAATGCGCGCTACACCTATCTGGCCGCCACCGCCTATGCCAAGCAGGCCTTTGGCGGCGACGAGGCCAAGGCCAATGATTTTGTGAAGAAGTTCCTGTCGAACGTCGCCGTGTTCGATACCGGCGGCCGCGCCGCCACCACCACCTTTGTCGAGCGCGAGATCGGCGACGTGCTGATCACCTTCGAGACCGAGACGCTCGGCATCCGCAAGGAATTCGGCGCCGACAAGTTCGACATCGTCGTGCCGTCCGTCAGCCTGCTCGCCGATTTCCCGGTCGCCGTCGTCGACAAGGTCGCCGACAAGCGCGGCTCTAAGGAGATCGCCACCGACTACCTGAACTTCCTCTATTCGCCCGAGGGGCAGACGATCCTCGCCGAATTCGGCAACCGCGTCCGCGACAAGGCGGTGGCGGAGAAGTTCGCCGCTTCGTTCCAGCCGGTTCGTCTCGTGACCGTCGAGGAGGAGTTCGGCGGCTGGCCGGCCGTGAACAAGAAGTACTTCGGTTCCGACGGTCTTCTCGATCAGCAGCTCGCAGGCCAGTGAGCGCCGCCGATCTCAGCGCGGCTACGGTCGAGGCCGTGCCGCGCGCCAAGCCGAATACGGGCATGAAGCGGAGCCGGGTCGTACCCGGCTTTCGCCTTTCGCTGGGTGTCACGCTGCTCTATGCGGCGCTGATCATCTGCCTGCCGCTGGCGACGCTGATTCTGGTGGGCGCGCGGCTGGGGCCGGCCGAGTATTGGGCCGTGGTCAGCTCGCCGCGCGCGATCGCCAGCTACAAGCTGACGCTCGGCGCTGCTGCGCTCGCGACGGTCTTCAACGCGGTCTATGGCTTCGGCCTGGCCTGGGTGCTGGTCCGCTATGATTTTCCGGGGCGCCGTCTGCTCGACGCGATCGTCGATCTGCCGTTTGCCCTGCCGACCGCTGTCGCCGGCATCGCGCTGACGGCGATCTTCGCCAGCAATGGCTGGTTCGGCGCGCCGCTCTCGGTGCTCGGCATCAAGGTCGCCTACACCCCGATCGGCATCGCGCTCGCCATGGCCTTTACGAGCCTGCCCTTCGTCGTGCGCACCCTGCAGCCCGTGCTGGAGGAACTCGACGGCGAGATCGAGGAGGCGGCGCGGACGCTCGGGGCCGGCAATGTCACCGTGTTCTTCCGCGTCGTGCTGCCGATCCTGGTCCCGGCCCTGCTCGCCGGCGTGTCGCTGGCCTTCGCCCGCAGCCTGGGCGAGTTCGGCGCCGTCATCTTCATCGCCGGCAACCAGCCCTACCAGACCGAGATCACTGCCTTGCTCGCCTTCATCCGCATCGAGGAATACGACTATCCGGCCGCCGCCGCGATCGCGACCGTGATGCTGGGCACTGCCTTCGTGCTGCTCGTGGTCACCAACGCCCTGCAGGCCTATGCCCGCCGGCACGAGCTGACGCCATGAGCGCGGCGGGTCTTCCTCGCGGCGCGTCGTCCGGCTGGTCGCGCCATGTGCTGCTCGGCAGCGTGCTGCTGGTGACGGCGATCGTGATCGGCGCGCCGGTGCTCGCCGTCTTCGTTCAGGCGCTGTCGCAGGGGCTCGGCTACGCGCTTTCCTCGCTCGGCCATCCGGATACGCGCGCGGCGATCCTGCTCAGCGTGACAGTCGCTATCATCGTCGTGCCGATCAACACGCTGTTCGGAATCGCGGCCGCCTGGTCGATCGCCAAGTTCCGCTTTCCCGGCCGCAAGCTGCTGCTCGCCATCGTCGAGCTGCCGTTCTCGGTCTCGCCGATCGTCGCCGGTATCTCGTATCTGTTCGTCTATGGCGGGCAGGGGCTGTTCGGGCCGTTCCTGGAGGCGCACGACCTCAAGATCATGTTCGCCCTGCCGGGCATCATCCTGGCGACCACCTTCGTGACGGCGCCCTTCGTCGCGCGCGAGCTGCTGCCGCTGATGCAGCTGCAGGGCAACAGCGACGAGGAGGTCGCGGCGACGTTGGGGGCGAACGGGTGGCAGACCTTCTTCCGCGTCACGCTGCCCAACATCCGCTGGGGCCTGCTTTACGGCGTGGTGCTCTGCAATGCACGCGTGCTGGGCGAATTCGGTGCGGTCTCGATCGTCTCGGGGAATATCCGCGGCGAGACGAACACGTTGCCGCTGCATGTCGAGCTGCTCTACCACGACTACAACGCCGCCGGCGCGTTTGCTGCGGCGGCGGTGCTGACCGTCGTGGCCCTGGTGACGCTTCTGGTGAAGACGCTGCTGGAACGCGTCTCGGGGCAGGCCGGCGCGCGGCGCGGCCACTGAGCCTTCAGCAGAGGCTGAGGCGGGCGAGTTCGCTAGGCCGGCGCAGCAGGACGTGGCGGGACGTCTCGAGGCAGATCGTGCCGGCCGATTCGAGCTGGGTCATGGTGCGGGACACGGTCTCGATCGTCAGGCCGAGATAGTCGGCAATGTCCTGCCGCGACATCGGCAGCTCGACCTCGGCGTCGCAGCCCTGCCGTTCGGCCATCTCCTGCAGGAAGGAGCCGATCTTTTCGAGCGCCGTCTTGCGGCCGAGAAGCAGCGCGTGACGCTGGCTGGCGTCCAAGCCCTTTGCCGTCACTTCCCACAGGGTGCGGGCGATCGCCGGATCCTGGCCGGCGGCGGTGAAGGCGGCATTGCGATTGATCAGGCGCAGCGTGACGTCGGTGATCGCCTCGGCGGCATAGCCGTGGGTGGCGCGGGCCTCGAGGCCGAAATAGTCGCCCGCCATGGCGAAGGCGCCGATCTGCCGCCGGCCGTCGCTGAGCAGCTTGCAGCTGCGCACCGTTCCCTCGACGACCTGATAGATGTACTCGGCCGGATCTTCCTCGGCGACGATCTCGGTGCCACGGGCATAATGGAGCACGACGCCGGCGAGGCCGCTAACGTCCGGCGCCGCGAAGCGGTGCGCCGCGGGAATGACCTGCGCCGTGCGGCGCGGCGATTCCGGAACATAGTTGCGCGCGGTTGCCACGGACATCTGCATCTCGTCACCTTTGGATTCGATCGGTGTTGTCCATCGAGTAGGATGCGGCAGGTCGCGAAGAAATTCAGATGATGTACCTAAGGGGTTTCACTGAGGTGCGCCGGCCGGAGACGAGGGGTAATTTGGTGGTTTGCCGTGACACGATGATCGAGACCGGAGCCGAACGAGGACGATGCTGGAGGCTGGCGGCCCGGTCATGAATTTCCTGTCCCGCCAGGACGGTGGCGCGCGCCGGGTCCTGTTTGCCTCGTTCCTCGTCGCGGTCCTGATCGGCCTCGCATCCTTCCTGTCGATGCAGCCGATCTTCCAGACCCATGCGACCTTCCTGCTTTATATCCCCGCGCTGATCGTCGCCGCCGGCATCGGCGGGCTCTGGCCCGGCCTCATCGCGACGCTGATCAGCCTCGTGTTGGGCTCTTTCATCTATGCCGGGGCCAGCGGCCTCGATGCGCCCCGTTTCTGGAGCGGCGCCGCGTTTGCGGTGATCGGGGCGAGCCTCGCCGTGCTCGGGGAGTGGCTGCTCAGGGTGCGGCGCCAGCTTGCGACGGCGGCCCTGGACCTGAGCTATCGCGAGGCGCATCTGCGCTCGATCCTGGACACGATCCCGGACGCGATGATCGTGATCGACGAGGCCGGCAGCGTCCAGTCGTTCAGCGCCGCGGCGCAGCGCATGTTCGGCTATGCGGCCGAGGAAATCGTCGGGCACAACGTCAAGCGGCTGATGCCGTCCTCCTACCGCGAGAACCATGACGGCTATCTGGCGCGCTATCGCCAGACGGGCGAACGCCGGATCATCGGCATCGGCCGCATCGTCGTCGGCGAGCGCAAGGACGGCTCGACCTTCCCGATGGAACACGCCGTCGGCGAGATGCGCTCCGGCGAGCAGCGTTATTTCACCGGCTTCGTCCGCGATCTGTCGCAGCGGCAGGAGACGGAGGCGCGGCTGCAGGAATTGCAGGCCGAGCTGGTGCATATCTCGCGCGTGACCGCGATGGGCGAGATCGCGTCGACCCTGGCGCATGAGCTGAACCAGCCGCTCTCGGCCGTCGCCAACTATCTGCGCGGCTCCCGTCGATTGCTCGAGACCGGTTCCGCCGACAACATTCCGAAGGTGAAGGCGGCGCTCGACAGCGCGGCCGAGCAGGCGCTGCGGGCGGGCGAGATCATCCGTCGGCTGCGCGATTTCCTGGCGCGGGGCGAAACCGAGAAGCGGGTGGAGAGTCTGGCGCGGCTGCTGGAGGAGGCGAGCGCGCTGGCGCTCGTCGGCGCCAAGGAGAAGGGGCTCCGCATCCGCTTCCAGCTCGATCCGGAGATCGATCTCCTGTTCGGCGACCGTGTCCAGATCCAGCAGGTGCTGGTCAATCTGATGCGCAACGCCATCGATGCGATGGATGAGGGCGGCGGCAAGGATTTGACGATTTCCAGCGAGCCCGAATCGCGCGACATGATCCGCATCAAGGTCTCGGACAGGGGCACGGGCATCGCGCTGGATGTGATGGCGCGGCTGTTCCAGCCCTTCGTGACGACGAAGCAGACCGGCATGGGCGTGGGCCTGTCGATCTGCCGGACGATCATCGAGGCGCATGGCGGCCGCATCTGGGCCGAGGCCAATCCGGGGGGCGGCACGATCTTCAACTTCACCGTGCCTGCCGCCCGCATCGAGGAGACCGAGCGTGTCAGCTGAAGCCATGATCGAGCCAGCCATCGTCCATGTCATCGACGATGACGACGCGGTTCGGGATTCGCTCGCCTTCCTGTTCGAGAGCGCCGACCTCGCCGTCGCCACGCATGCCTCCGCCGTGGCGTTCCTGGCCGAGGCGCCAAGGCTCGCCGGCGGTTGCGTGGTCACCGACGTCCGCATGCCGGAGATGAACGGCATCGAGCTGCTGAAGCGGTTGCGCGAGATCGGCGTGACGCTTCCGGTGATCGTCATCACCGGGCACGCCGACATCGCGCTCGCGGTCGAAGCGATGAAGAGCGGCGCCGTCGACTTCATGGAAAAGCCCTTCGACGACGAGGTCATGCTGCGGGCCGTGAAGGCGGCCCTGGTTCGGCATGGCAAGGCGGTCGAGGAGGGGCAGGAACGGGCCGGCATCCGGCAGCGGCTCGCGACGCTTTCCAACCGGGAGCAGCAAGTGCTCGAGGGGCTCGTTGCCGGCCATGCCAACAAGCGCATCGCGCATGAGCTCGACATCAGCCCGCGCACGGTCGAGATCTATCGCGCGCATGTGATGACCAAGATGGAGGCGGCCAGCCTGTCGGAACTGGTTCGCATGGCGCTCGTGGTCGGCGTGACGGGGTCGGTGGCGACGACGGACTGACGCTTGTCCTTGCGCTGGATCAATGCCGGCAAAATGCCGCTGGCCCACAGTGCGGGCAGTCCATTGCGAATCCGTCGAGCGATGTCCGTCTCCGCAGCATCCGACCCCGGCCTGGGGCCCATCTTCATCGTCGACGGCGACGGCGCCCTCCGCCGTTCGCTGCAGTTCGCGCTCGACATCGACGGCTACCGCGTCGAGACCTGGGCCGACGCGGAGGCGTTTCTCGCCACCGTCGGGTCGCCCGCCGCGGATGCCTGCCTGATCGTCGACTACCACCTGCCCGGCATGAACGGCATGGAGCTCATCGAGGCCCTGCAGCGGGCGGGTTCGACGACGCCGGTGATCCTGATCGTCACGAACCCGTCGCCGGGACTGGCGCGTCGCGCCGCCGGCGCGGGGGTTGCACTGGTCGAGAAGCCGCTTCTCGGCACCGCCTTGCTCGACCAGATCCGCGAAGCGCTGGCCCGTGGATCGGCCGAGATGCACTGAGTGCCGCGCGTTCGTCCGTCATGACACATCCGAATCGGGTTGCACGTGCTACGACGACCTTCCGATGCGTTGTGGAGGGGCCGAGTAGTCCGATGAGCGATTCGACGAGTGAGCGGGGGCGCAGCCCGGTTCCGACCCTGATCGGCATTTGCGCCATTATCCTTGTCATCGGCGCGATGTACTGGGCGCAGAACGTGTTCGCGCCGCTGACCTTCGCCCTGCTCATCATCGCCATGCTGTGGCCGTTCCAGAAGGGGCTGCAGCGATACATGCCGCAGCTCGTGGCGCTGCTGCTCAGCCTGACCGTGACGATCGTGGTGATGGTGCTGTTCTCGTCGCTGCTCGCCTGGTCTCTCAGCCGGGTCGGCCGGTATGCGTTGAGCGACACGGCGCGCTTCCAGACCATGTATGGCGAACTCGCCGCCTGGCTGGAAGGCAAGGGCATCGTCGTTTCCGGGCTCTGGGAGCAGCATTTCAATGCCGGCTGGGTCATCCGCATCGTCCAGCATGTGAGCGGCCGCCTGAACACGACGCTGACCTTCCTGCTGGTGGTGCTGATCTATGTCATGCTTGGCCTGCTCGAAATCAGCGACATGGGCCGCAAGCTCGCCCGCTTCCGCCCCGGCAGCGTCGGCCAGGCGTTCCTGATCGGCAGCGGCGAGACCGCCGCCAAGCTGCGCCGCTACATGTGGGTGCGCACGCTGATGAGCATCATGACCGGCGTTCTGGTCTGGGGGCTCACCTATGGCGCCGGCCTCAGCCTGTCGGCCGAATGGGGCGTGATCGCCTTCGCGCTCAACTACATCCCGGTGATCGGGCCGCTCTTCGCCACGGTCCTGCCGACGCTGTTCGCCATCGCCCAGTTCGAGACCTGGCAGGCGGCGATCCTCGTCTTCGTCTGTCTGAACCTGATCCAGTTCCTGGTCGGCAGCTATCTGGAGCCGCGCATCGCCGGCAACGCGCTGTCGCTGTCGCCGGTCATGGTGCTGTTCGCGGTCTTCTTTGGCACGTTCCTGTGGGGGATCGCCGGCGCGTTCATCGGCGTGCCGATCGTCATCGCGATCGTCACCATCTGCGCCCACCACGAGTCGAGCCGCTGGATCGCCGACGTCCTCGGCGTCGGGCCCGACGTCGAGAAGGGGCGGCCCTACGGGTCGGGTTGACGCGGTAACCCGGCGTTAGCGCCGCGTTACCCCTTTCGCCTCAAGCCGGCTCGGTTGCCGGCACGTCGATCCGTTCCGGCGTCGCCAGCGTCAGGATCCCGTCGTCGACGTGCAGCGTATGCACGTAGAAATAGCTCGGCGCGGCGTTGGTCCCCTCCATGACGGGCGACGGCGCCGAGACGATCGGCAGCTCGCCGCTCTCGCCGATCCAGTCGACATGGCGATGGCCATGCATGACCACGGCGCGGCCGGCGAAGCGGGCGAGGTGGCGCATGAACCAGCTGCCATTGACCAGCGCCGTTCCGATCCGCTCCGACAGCGCCTTGGCTGGCTGCGGGTACTCGACCACGTGGTGGTGCAGCGCGATGATCCAGCTGGCATCCGGATAGAGCGCCTTGGCCGCGTCCATGGCACGGGCCTGTTCGAGCGACACCATGCCGAGGGCGTTGGTGAAGGAGAAATGGGTGTCGGCGTTCGAATCGAGCACGAGGATGCCGATCCCGTCCGGCGTGGCGGGCGGCAGCACCAGCGGGAACACGGTTGCCCACAGTGCGGAGACGGCCGAGCCGGCGCCGTAGGAGCCACGGTCGGCGAAGGTCTCGATCTCGCCCCGGCGCGCTTCCATCGCGGCGGCGAGGGTGGGGCCCAGCTCGCGGCGGTCGCGGTCGACGACGCGGTAGCGGTCGCCCTGCAGCGCCTCCATGGCCGATAGCGTCCGGAGCTGCCGGAGGCGCTTGTTGGGACTCATCGGCAGGTCCATCCGCGCCGGGTTGGTGCGGTCGACGACATTCACGTCGTGGTTGCCGGGAAGCAGAGTCACCAGCGGCGCCAGCTCGGGATAGGGCGCCAGCGCGTCGAGGAACTCGGCCCATTCGGTCGCGAGGCCGGCGTCGGTCATGTCGCCGGTGATGAGGATCGCATCGAGCGGCTCGGCGGCGTGGAGGCGGGCGATCTCGGCGAGCGTCGCCGCGAATTTCACATTGCCGCGCGGGCCGATGCGGCCGCTCTCGATGCGGAAGCCATAGCGCTCGCCGACGGTGTGGATGTCGGAGAGGTGCACGACGCGATAGCGCGGCCTGCCGGGCGGCACCGGGCGGAAGCGGGTGTAGCCGCGCGGCTGCGGCATGGTCGCGTCGGCGATGCCCCAGGCGAGCGCCGCGACGGCCAGATAGAGCGCGAGCAGCACGACGGCATTGGCGAGCGCGACGCCGACGAGACGGCCCGGATCAGCGAGATCGGCGAGCGTGCCGATCCAGCGCGTCGACGGCCAGACGAGCGCCGCGACGCCGAGCGCCAGGACGAAGACGATGATGCCGGCGATCGCCGCGGTGGTCGCGCGGGCTGCGGCGACGCGCTCCGGCCGGGCGTTGAGCTTGGCCAGCATGCGGTGCTCGGTCAGGTGGCGCAGCGACTCGCGGCAGAGCGCGTAGAGCGGCTGCACGGCGACCGCGTTCAGCGACCAGAAGCTGCTCTCCAGCGCCCGGAAAGCGCGCCTGCCGCCGAACCAGGCGACGAGGCCGAGGATGACGAGAAAGACGACGGGCGCGATGCCGGTATAGAGGACCGCCGCCTGGCGCGAGGCGATCCGCACCCAGATCGAGATGAAGACCGGCGCCAGTCCGAAGACGAGCGCCGGCAGTCCCATCAGCAGCGTCCAGGCGATGATCAGCTTGATCGGGCTGATTTCCGCCAGCAGCGAGCCGGCGATCGCGACGAGCGACCGCTGCTTGGTGCTCGACGCGTCGTCTTCGATGTCGCCCTTGCGGGGATCGACGATGAGTTTCATTGGCATTTCCGGCGCAAGGGCGGCGTTGGGACGGCTTAGCTGGTGCTGCCGGGGGCGGGCTGGGCCTGCGAGGCGGCATCGCCTGCCGGCGCCGTCGACGCCGGCGAGCCGGACTGGTCGGCCAGCGCGGCGCGCAGCGCCTGCTCCTGATCGTCGGTCAGCGAGGTGCGCATCAGCGTGCCGCCGACACCGCGCAGGTCCGCCAGCACCTTGTCGGTGGTCATCTTGCGGATCAGCAGGAACAGGCCGGCATTGCCCGGCGCCAGCGCCTCGGCCGCGTCCTTCATGAACTGGGCGGTGATGCCGACATCGGTCAGCTTGCCGCCGAGCGCGCCGGAGGCGGCGCCGATCGCCGTGCCGACGAGCGGCATCAGGAAGATGAAGCCGACCAGCGTGCCCCAGAAGGCGCCGGAAACCGCGCCGGCCGCCGTCGTGTTCATCAGCTGGTTGAGCTTGATGCGCCCCTTGTCGTCACGCACCGCGACCACCGCGTCGGCGAGCTCGATCAGATATTCCTTCTGCATTTCCAGGACGCGGTCCCGGACCTCCTCGGCCTTCTGCTCGGAAGGGAAGGCAATGAATACGAGGTCGCTCATCGATCAACTCCATCGTTCGGGACGATTTGCACGCACCGCCGGACCCGCCGGCGGTCATGGATGCCGACGCGCCGGTTCCGGCTGGCGTGGCTACCATATCGCGACACGCGAAGATTGCGAGCGTGTGAAGCCGGAATACGCCGCGCACTGGTGTCGCACGAGCGCGACAGCGTGTGGTTGAAACAGGCCGCCGATGGCGACCCATGGCCCGGAATCTCCAGCTTACGGACCGACGGGCCCGACGCCGGAAAAGGGTCGGATTCCCTGGGGACTTGACGCGCAGAACAAAACGTGAACAAATGCCGATATCGACAGTCTGAAAAGGAGATAGCCATGACCGCCTATATCCGTGACGCTGCCGCGCTCGGCGCCCTGATGCTCTTCATCGCGATGGTCAGCCTGTGGTCGGACCTGCTGGTCGCGATCGTCTGATGCTCTCAGCGGGGGAAAGGCGGTCCGGCGATGGACAGGCAGGGCGGTCTCGCCCTAAATCGGGCGGAAGAGGATCGCCTGATGAGTCAAATCGCCCGGAACGTCGGATTCGTTCACCTTAGGGTCCACTCCGCCTATTCGCTGCTCGAGGGCGCTCTGCCCTTGAAGTCGCTGATCAAGCTCGCGGCGGCGGACAAGATGCCGGCGCTGGGGCTGACGGACACGGGTAATCTGTTCGGAGCGCTCGAGTTCTCCGAGAAGACGGTCGAGACCGGCATCCAGCCGATCGTAGGCTGCCAGCTCTCCGTGCTGTTCGACGACGGCTTCGAGCCGTCGCGCCGGCCGGTCGTCGGCCAGAAGAACCTTTCCGATCTCGTGATGATCGCCTCGAACGAGGCCGGCTACTGGAATCTGGTCCGCCTGGTTTCCCGGGCCTTCATGGAGACGGATGCGGGCGACAAGCCGCATATCCGCTTCGACGACATTTCCGAGAATCACGAGGGCCTGATCGTGCTCTCGGGCGGCGGCGCCGGTCCGCTCGACCAGGCCATCCGGGCCGGGCAGGGCGGCTTCGCCGAGCAGCGGCTGGAGCGCATGGCCGCGCTCTTCGACAATCGCCTCTATATCGAGCTGCAGCGCCATCACCTGGTGGAGGAGCAGCGGGCCGAGCCCGAGCTGGTCGACCTGGCCTATCGGCATGGCCTGCCGCTGGTGGCGACCAACGAGGCCTTCTTCCCGAAGCGCGGCGACTACGAGGCGCATGACGCTCTCGTGGCGATCGCCGAGGGATCCGTCGTCGCCGACGACAAGCGCCGCCGCCTGACGCCGGAACACTATTTCAAGTCGCGCGCCGAAATGGTCGAGCTGTTCGCCGACCTGCCGGAGGCGACCGACAATTCGGTCGAGATCGCGCTGCGCTGTTCCTACCGGCCGTTGAAGCGCAAGCCGATCCTGCCGCGTTTCGCCGGCGCCGACGCCGAGCCGGAGGCGGCCGAGAAGGCCGAGGTCGCGGCGCTCCGCGACTACGCGACCCGGGGTCTCGAGAAGCGGCTCGCCTTCCACGGCCTGGCGCCCGGCCTCGTCGAGAAGGATTACTGGGACCGGCTCGAATTCGAGCTCTCGATCATCGAGCGCATGAAGTTCCCCGGCTACTTCCTGATCGTGGCCGACTTCATCCAGTGGGCGAAGCAGCAGGATATTCCGGTCGGTCCGGGCCGCGGTTCGGGCGCGGGTTCGCTGGTCGCCTGGGCGCTGACCATCACCGACCTCGATCCGATGCGCTTCGCGCTGCTCTTCGAGCGCTTCCTCAATCCCGAGCGCGTCTCGATGCCGGACTTCGACATCGACTTCTGCCAGGACCGCCGCGGCGAGGTCATCGACTACGTCCAGAACAAGTACGGCGCCGCCCAGGTGGCGCAGATCATCACCTTTGGAACGCTGCAGGCCCGCGCCGTGCTGCGCGACGTCGGCCGCGTGCTGCAGATGCCCTATGGCCAGGTCGACCGGCTCTGCAAGATGGTGCCGCAGAATCCGGCCAATCCGGTGACGCTGGCGCAGGCGATCGAGGACGAGCCCCGCCTGCGCGAGGCGCGCGACGAGGATCCGACGGTCGCGCAGCTGCTCGGCATGGCGCAGAAGCTCGAGGGCCTCTACCGCCACGCCTCGACCCACGCCGCCGGCATCGTGATCGGCGAGCGGCCGCTGACCGAACTGGTCCCGATGTACCGCGATCCGCGCTCGGGCATGAACGTCACCCAGTTCAACATGAAGAAGGTCGAGGACGCCGGACTGGTCAAGTTCGACTTCCTCGGCCTCAAGACGCTGACCACGCTCGACGTCGCGGTGCAGCTGGTCCGCCGCCGCGGCATCGAGCTCGACCTGTCGAAGATCCCGCTCGACGACAAGGGCGCCTACGAAATGATGGCCCGCGGCGAGACGGTCGGCGTGTACCAGGTGGAAAGTGCGGGCATGCGGCGGGCGCTGGTCGACATGCGCCCCGACCGCTTCGAGGACATCATCGCGCTGGTGGCACTGTTCCGCCCCGGCCCGATGGCGAACATTCCGACCTACAACGCCCGCAAGCACGGCGAGGAGGAGCCGGAATACCCCCATCCCCGGCTTGAGCCGTTCCTCAAGGAGACGTTCGGCGTCATCGTCTACCAGGAACAGGTGATGCAGATCGCCCAGGAGCTCGCCGGCTACTCGCTCGGCGAAGCCGATCTCCTGCGGCGCGCAATGGGCAAGAAGATCAAGGCCGAGATGGACGCCCAGCGCGGGCGCTTCGTGAAGGGCGCGCTCGAGCAGGGGATCGAGAAGGCCCTGGCGGATTCGATCTTCGACCTTCTCGCCCGCTTCGCCGACTACGGCTTCAACAAGAGCCACGCCGCGGCCTATGCGCTGGTCGCCTACCAGACCGCCTACATGAAGGCCAACTACCCGGTCGAGTTCATGGCCGCCTCGATGACCCTCGATAGCGGCAATACCGACAAGCTCGCCGAGTTCCGGCGCGAGGCGATCCGGCTCGGTATCACCGTCGAGCCGCCTTCGGTGAACCGCTCCGAGGTCGCTTTCGACGTGCGCGAGGGCCGCATCTTCTATGCGCTCGCCGCGATCAAGGGGGTCGGGGCGCAGGCGATCGAGCATCTCGTCGAGGTGCGCGGCGACCGCCCGTTCGAGGACCTCGCCGACTTCGGCCAGCGCATCAATCCGAAATTCATCAACAAACGGACGCTCGAGAGCCTGATCGCTGCCGGGGCGCTCGACGAGCTGTGGCCGGACCGGGCGAGCATCCATGCCGGGGTCGACCGCATCATCGGCCTGGGGGCGCGCCCCCAGGG
>JAEWAD010000408.1 GCA_023391905.1 Pseudomonadota bacterium
CGCTGGCCTGCGCGGCGGTGTTCTTCGCGCCGATGAACGTGCTCCGGGTGCAGAGCTTCTATTTCACCGCGGGTGACTTCTTCACCTGCCTCTGCCTCGGCCTGATGGTGTTCAACCGCTCGCTGCCGCTGAAGCCGTTCGGCGTCGGCACGGCCTACTGGCTGTTCGGACTCACGCTGATGATCGGCGCGCTGTTCGCCAGCAGCCTGCTGGCCGGCGCGGTCGACCGTGGCCTGATCCTGTCGGTGCAGTATCTCTTCGCCTACCTGATGCTGCCGCTGATCCTGCTGGGCCGCCCCTGGCGCGAAACGACCATCCTGATGCGGACCTTCATCGCCTCGATCGTGGTGATGGTGCTGCACGGCATCTATGTCGTCGACATCGTTGCCAAGACGAACACCACCTTCGTCAGCGGTTCCGGCCGCCTGCTCGGCTTCGTCGAGCGCGACAACGAGTGCGGCAGCCTGATCGCGCTCACCGTGCCGATGGTCCTGTCGATGACGGCGATGCGCACGCTGCATCCGCTGGCCGCGCTCGTCGTCCTGCCGCTGATCGCCTATGGCATCATGCTGACCGGCTCGAACACCGCGCTCTACGCCATGCTCTACGGCATCGCGGTGTTCTTCGTCGCGACGCTCAACTTCCAGCGCCTCGCCATCGGCGTCGCCGCCGTGATGCTGATGATCAGCGCGATCAACACGCCGGTCGTCCGCGACCACCTGCCCGGCGTGTTCCAGAAGCGCGTCCTGGTCGGGCTCGAGAGCGGCAATCTCAACCAGGCCGGCACCTTCGCCGATCGCATGCAGCTGAACCAGGAGGCCGTCCGCCTCGCCGGCGACGCGCTCCTGACCGGCTATGGCGCCGATCGCTACCGCGAGATCAGCGCCTGGCGCGCCCCGGTCCACAATCTCTACCTGCTGATCTGGAACGAGGGCGGGTTGCCGGCGCTGGCGGGATTCCTGGTGATGCTGATGGGTGGCGTCATCACCTTCACGGCGCCGCTGCGCTATCAAGGCGGTCGCCTGGCCTTCATCTGCGGCTTCACGACGCTCAGCCTGTTCGCGGTGCTGATCAACGCGGTTCCACATGTCTATGGCCGCTTCTGGGCCGTGCCGGTGCTGCTGTCGCTGGCGCCGGCGATCGCCTTCCTCGAACGAGGCCCGCTGCCCAGCCGCAAGAGCGCGAAGGCCCGCTGATCCGGCGCCAGGATCCTCGCCGCGCGCGCTCGCGCCGCTGGGCCGGTCAATGCGTGGGATCATGATCCGCCCTCACGGCTCGCATGCCGACGCCGTCGCCGGCGAGCTGATGCAGGTACTCCTCGAAATTGGTCCAGCCGTCGCCGTCGGCGTCCGCCACGCCGTCGGCCGGATCGTCCGGATTCAGCCCCATCTCGACTTCCCAGGCATCGGCCATGCCGTCGGCGTCGCGGTCGGGCGGCGGCGCCGTCGCGGCAAGCTCCGGCCAGCCCCCCACCTTCGCGGGATCGTTCTTCAGGAGCTGGCCCGACCGCGTGCGCACGGCCTCGACCATCCGGAGATCGACGTCGTCGCGCGCCGGCCGCGTCGCGCCGGTCCGCTCCAGCACGGCGTCATAGGCCAGCTGCGGCGGGCTGGCCTGCACGCTCTCCACCTCGATCGGCGCCGGCGCGAGATAGCCCCGCCACGGCTCGGCGATCACCAGTTCCTCGCCATAGCTCGGATCGGGCCGGTAGGTTTCGTCATAATTGTCGGAGACGAAGATCGAGAAGCCGTTGCCGCCCTCGGGGAAAAGATGGACGAGGTGGTCGTCCATCTTGGGCTCTTCGCGGCCCTTGATCTTGTAGTTGCCGACCACGTTGGCCCGCACCTTTGTCCAGCGGTCGCTGAAGCTGACCACATAGTCCCAGACGGGCGAATAGAGGACGTTGTTGACGACATCCGCGGCGGCGCCCTTGGTGCGCAGCTGGAACTGCGGATTGCGGAACTTGCCGAAGGCGAAGAGGTTGTGGTGCACCGAGATGTTGCCGCCCATCGTCATCAGCATGTTGCGGGCACGGTTGCGCTTGCCGGGGCCGCCGTTGAGCAGCGGCTCGGTGACGAAACTCCATTGCACCGTGACGTTGGTGGCGCGCTCGGAGTCGATCGTCTCGTCCGAGCCCCAACTGGCCGAGATATGGTCGACGATGATGTCGTTGGCGTCGTTGCCGTAGAAGCCGAGCGCGCCGGAGCAGCACGCCTTGACGGGATGCGGCCCCGGCCGCAGCCGGATGTGCCGCACGATAACGTCATGCGTGACGATCTCCAGCGACGGCCGCAGCTGGCGCGCGCCGTTGCGGATGGCGATGCCCCCGCCCGGCGCGGTCTCGCCCGCGATGGTGAGATAGGGGTTCATGACGACAAGCGAGCGCGCGTCGAGCGTGATCGTGCCGCTGGTGCGGAACACGCAGGTGCGCGGCCCCTCCTGCCCGATGCAGGCGCGCAGCGAGCCCTCGCCGCGATCGGCCGTCGTCGTCACGAAGATCACGCGGCCGCCGCGCCCGCCCTTTGCGCCGGCGCCAAATCCCTCGGCCGTCGGAAAGGCGCGCTGGCGCCCGCTCGGCAGCTTGGGCGAGATCGGGATGCCGGCGCCGGCGTCCTGACCCCGCGGCGAATCCAGCTGCGACATCCAGCGGGGGATGATCCCCGCGAGATGACCCTTCGCCGAGAACAGCGTGACCACCAGCATCGCGAGCCCCGCGACGATCGCGAAACGCTTGGCATCCCGAAGGTTGCCCGCCCGGGTCACGAGGCATCCCTCGCCTGGCCCGCCGCCGGCGCCTCGACGACCAGCGCCTCGATCTCCGATCCGCCGCCGATCCGCGCCAGCGCGGCGAACTGCCCGGAGGACTGCATTTCGAACAGGGTGCCGTCATGCCGCGTGCCGCCGGTCTTCACCACCAGCAGCAGGCTTCCCTCGCCCCGGCAATAGCGGCGGATATGCGCCAGCGCCTGGCGGATCCGCTCCGGGGCGAAATAGCCGAGATTGAGGAGATTGGCGGCGCGGATGAAATCGAACCGCCCGACGAAGGAGGACTCCACCTCGAAGATGTCGCTCTGGATCAACTGGATCGGACGGCCGCGCAGGGCGCGGCTTTCCATTCTTACCGGCTGGCTCGTCCCGGCCGCGATGCGACGGCGCAGCCTCTCCTGCAGCAGCGAGCGCGCCAGCAGGCGCGGCAGCACGGCCAGCGTCACATAGTCCAGCCGCCGCACCCAGGCGCGGATCCCGACCCGGCCGACCCCATACTGCAGCGGCCAGCCCAGCGGATCCGCCAGCACATGGACGCCGGGCGCCAGGTCGACCAGATGCGCCTCGAGAAACAGGTCGGTCGCGACAATCCGCGGCGTGACGCCGAGCGCCGCGAGGCTGTCGGCGAGCTCGATCGTCGTCAGCCCGGTCGAGGCCCCGACATCAAGCACGGCGCAAGGCCCCTGCAGACGCTGGCGGATCAAGGGGCCGAACAGATCGTCAAGCGCGGCGAAGCGCGACGGGCGCGTCAGCTTGAAGGTGCCGTTGCGCATCTTCAGGCCCGAAAAGAACGCGCTTTCGAGCGCCAGATCGGCGTCGGCGGCCTGGTCGACGAAGAAGCTCTTGGC
>JAEWAD010000456.1 GCA_023391905.1 Pseudomonadota bacterium
AGGACTTGCCGATGCCGTGCATGCCGAGGCGGGGAGCAATGGTCGCCATGCGGCCCTTCCTGGAAATCAAGGGGAAGAGGGCGGGCGCCAAGGGCGCCCGCCGCCCGATCAGTTGGTCGGGATCAGGTTCTGATAGTCGGCGAGATCGGGCAGGGTGCGGATCTCGGCGAGGTGCTTCTCGAAGGCGGCCTGCGGGAACTCGAACTTGATCGGGTCCTTGCCTTCGGCGCAGGCGAACTTGTCGTAGAAGGTGCAGACATTGTCCTTGGTCACCATCACGTGGTTGACGAGGACGGTATCCGGCACTTCCTTGCCCGCGAGCTGCATCAGCGCCAGCGGGATCAGGTAATTGCCGTAGCGCTCGGGGAAGTAGCCGACCGAGGAGACGAAGCTCGGCTCGTCGATCATGTTCTGGATCTCGTCGGCGCCCATGCCGACGACGATCAGGTCGGCCTCGCGGCCGGCCTGCTTGACGGCGCGCAGCATGCCCGTCGCCGCCTGGTCGTTGATCGCCGTCACCATGATCGGCGCGCCCTCGGGGATGCGCCCGATGACGTTGTTCATCTGGGTGAAGCTCTCTTCGAGCGTGTTCTTGGTGTCGATCTTGATGATGTGATCGTCCGCGAAGCCGTCGACGGCGGCCTTGAAGCCGGCGACCTGGCCGCCGGTGCGCATGGCGGGAATGGCGCCCGACTGCGGCAGCTCGCCGACGACGAAGAAGCCTTCCTTGACCTTGTCGGCGCCGAACTTGGCGATCGCCGCCTGCCCGAGATAGGCGCCGCCCATGAAGCCGGAGCGGGGATTGTTGGCGCCGAAGAAGGTGGCGCCCGGCATCGGGATGTCGATCGCCACCACCTTGGTGTTGGCGTCGTTCATCTGCTGCATGATGGTGGCGCCGAAATTGGCGTCGGTCTGGAATTCGGTGACGTGGTCGACCTGGCGCTGCAGGAAGCTCTGCGCGTTGGCGAGCGCGGTGGCGCCGTCGAGGCGGTTGTCGGCGACCTGAAGCTCGATGCCGGCCGCCTTGGCGTTGTCGAGCATGCCGTTCTCGACCTTCAGGCAGAACGACACGTCGCGCTGCAGGTTGGCGAAGCCGAGGACGAGGTTCTTGCCGTTGTTGGGCTTATGGGCGGCGGTGGCGTCGGCCACCATGGCCTTGAGCTGGTCGGCGCTGAGCATGGCACCGTCGAATTTCGTCGGGTCGAACCCGTGGAAATCCTCGGCATAGGCCGCGCTGCCGAGCAGCAGGGTCATCATCGCCGCGCCGGCGACGCGGCGCATGGCATGGAACGGAATCCGAGCGTGCATTGGAACAGTCTCCTCCCTCAAAGAGCATTCGGAATTGGTAAGGCCAATTTCTCGTTGGCAGTAAAACAAGCACGACATCTCACCTCACGCAAGCGTCACTTTCAATAAATTGGCCTGACCAATTTGATTGACGACTTGCCGATTTTGAATCTAGCCTTGCCGCAAAGGGCCCCGCAGCAAGCGCGGCCATGGGGAGGAAGTCGCATGCGTCTCGGCGGGGCTGAGTGCTTCGTGCTGCGTTGGCCGGAGCCGAATGATTTCGGCCATGACCGGATGACGCTGCTGGTCCGGATCGACACCAAATCCGGGCTTTCCGGCTGGGGCGAGGCGATCGCCATGTGGCCGGAGGCGCTGCGCGCGACCGAACTGGTGATCCGCGACGGCCTGCTGCCGCTGCTCGCCGAGCGCGATCTTTCCGATGTCGAAGACTGCTGGCAGGCGATGAAGAACCATTGCTGGTGGTACGGCGAGGGCGGCATTGCCTCGATGGCGATCTCGGCGATCGACATGGCGCTGTGGGACCTGAAGGCGAAGGAGGCCGGCAAGCCGCTGGTCGAGCTTTTCGGCGCGCATCACCGGGCGCTGCCCGTCTGCGCCAGCCTGCACGTCAACCAGGCGACGATCGAGGAAAGCGTGCGCGACATCGCCGGCCACATCGAGGCCGGCTTCCGTTCCACCAAGCTCGGCCTCGGAAAACGCGGCCTGTCGCGCGCCGGTCGCGATCCCGATTACGACGTGGCGCTGATCGCAGCGCTGCGCGAGGCGATCGGGCCGGAGGCCGGCATCATGGTCGACGCCGGCAACGGCACGAAATGGGATCTCGACACCGCCATCCGCACGGTGAAGCAGATGGAGGAATCCGCCATCGCCTGGATCGAGGAGCCGTTTTTGCCGAGCCGGGTCGCCGACCACGTCGCGCTGAAGGCCGCCGTTTCGACGCCGGTCGCCGTCGGCGAACGCGAATTCACCGTCGCCGGCTACCAGCGCTGGCTCGATACGGGTGCCGCCGACGTGCTCGGCCTCGACCCCGCGCGCATCGAGGGCGTCACCGGCTTCCGCAAGGCCGCCGCCGTCATCGAGGCGGCCGGCAAGACCGTCAACGCCCATGCCTGGAGCACCGCGGTCCTGACCGGCGCCAGCCTGCATCTGTCGCTCGCCTCGAAGGCGGCCGAGCTGTTCGAGCTGAAGCCGCTGCCGGGACCGATGCAGTTCGACCTCGTCGACGAGCCGTTCTGGCACGAAGCCGGGATGATTTCCGCGCCGAACCGCCCCGGTCATGGCGCCGAGCCGCGCGCCGACGCGCTCGCGCGCTACCGCGTGAATTGAGGCGGACCATTTCTCACCCCTCCCAGGGGAGAGTTCGACGGCCGCAGGCCGGCGGGTGAGGGGTTACGGCCTCACCGGATGGTTCCCTAACCCCTCACCCGGCTCTTCGAGCCGACCTCTCCTCTGGGAGGGGTGAAGAAGGAGAAGCCCGATGAAAACCGTGATGGTCTATGGCGATTCCAACAGCTGGGGCGCCGAGCCGCAGCCCGAGCGCGGCGTCGGCGGCCGGTTCGCGCCGGATGTGCGCTGGCCGGGCGTGCTGCAGAAGGCGCTCGGCAGGGGGGGGCAGGTGATCGCCGAGGGGCTGAACGGCCGCACCACCTGCGTCGACGATCCCGTCGAGGGGCACCACAAGAACGGCGCGCGCTTCCTGCAGGTCGCGCTCGAGACGCACATGCCACTCGACCTCGTCATCATCAAGCGCGGCACCAACGATCTGAAGGCGCGGCTCTCGATGCAGGCGGGCGACATCGCCGACGGCGCGGTTCGCTTGGCCGACATCGTGCTCGGCTCCGCCACGGGGCCGGGGGGCAGGGCGCCCAAGGTACTGCTCGTCGTCCCGGCGCCGATCTCGAAGCTCGGCTGGCTGACGGAGATGTTCGAGGGCGGCACGGAGAAATCGCGAAAGCTCGGCCAGGAGTTCGCCCGCGCCGCCGCGCCGCGCGGCATTTCGGTGTTCGAGGCCGGCTCGGTCATCGCGTCGAGCGAGGTCGACGGCATCCATCTCGACGCGGACGCGCACCGCACGCTCGGCGAGGCGCTCGCCGGCCGGGTGCGCGACCTTCTGGCGGATTGAGGAAAGAACCATGGCGCATGACACGTTGAAGGTCGGGCTGTTCGGCATCGGACTGAACGCCTACTGGCCGCAATTCGCCGGCCTCGAACCGCGGCTGCGCGGCTATATCGAGAAGGTCGCGGAAAAGCTGGCGCGGCCGGGCGTCGAGATCGTCAATCTCGGCCTGATCGACGATCCCGAGAAGGCGATGGATGCCGGGCACCAGTTCCGCGCCGCCGATGTCGATTTGATCTTCCTGCATGTCACGACCTATGCCGTGTCCTCGACCGTGCTGCCGGTGGTGCAGCGCGCCAAGGTTCCGGTGGTGATTCTGAACCTGCAGCCCGCCGCCGCGATCGACTATGAGAGCTTCAACGCGCTCGACGACCGCACGAAGATGACCGGCGAGTGGCTCGCCTTCTGCGCCGCCTGCCCGGTGCCGGAGATCGCCAATGTCTTCCGCCGCGCCAACATCGATTTCCACCAGGTGACCGGCGTGCTCGAGGGCGACGAGCATGTCGACCGCGAGATCGAGGCCTGGATCGAGGCGGCGCGCGTCGCCTATGTCATGTCGCACAACCGCCTCGGCCTGATGGGGCGCTACTACAACGGCATGCTCGACATCTATTCCGATACGACGGCGCAGGTCGCGACCTTCGGCGGCCATCTGGAGATCGTCGAGATCGACGAGCTGGCGGAGATCCGCAAATCGGTGACCGAGCTGGAGGCGGCGGCCCGCGTCGACAGCTTCCGCGCCGAGTTCGACATCCAGCCGGACTGCGACCCGGCCGAACTCCTGCGCGCGGCGCGGACATCGCTCGCGCTCGACCGGATGGTGGCGAAGCACAAGCTTGGCTCGCTCGCCTATTACTATGAGTCCGTTCCCGGCCACGACCACGAGGACGTCATCTCCTCGGTGATCCTCGGCTGTTCCTACCTGACGGCGCGCGGCGTGCCGGTGGCGGGCGAATACGAGGTCAAGAACGCCCAGGCGATGAAGATCCTCGACACGCTCGGCGTCGGCGGGTCCTTCACCGAGTATTACGGCATCGATTTCAACGACGACATCGTGCTGATGGGCCATGACGGCCCCGGCCATACCCGGATCGCCGAGGGCAAGACCAAGGTCCGGCCGCTCAAGGTCTATCACGGCAAGGTCGGCTCCGGCGTCAGCGTCGAGATGTCGGTAAAGCACGGCCCGGTGACGCTGCTCTCGGTCGCCGAGGACGGCGCCGGAAAGCTGAAGCTGGTGGTGGCGGAAGCGGAATCGGTGCCGGGCCCGATCCTCGAGATTGGCAACACCAACAGCCGCTACCGCTTCTCCATCGGCGCGCGAAAGTTCGTCGAGGCGTGGAACGCCGAATGCCCGGCGCATCACTGCGCCGTCGGCGTTGGCCATGTCGCCGACAAGATCGAAAAACTCGGCGCGCTGCTCGGCATCCGCACGGTGAAGGTGTGCTGAAACGAAGAGGGCGCCCCGATGCGCAAATCGGGACGCCCTCGATATCCGGATTTGGGAGCCAGCCTCAGGGCGTGATCGCGACCTTCAGCACGCCGTCGCGCTGGTGGCCGAACAGGTCGTAGGCCTTCTCGATGTCGTCGAGCTTGAAGCGGTGGGTGACCAGCGCCTTCAAGTCGACGCGGCCGGACGCGACGACGTTCAGCAGCCGCCGCATGCGCTCCTTGCCGCCGGGGCAGAGCGACGTGATGATCTTGTTGTCGCCGAGGCCGGCCGAAAAGGCGCTGAGCGGGATCTTCAGGTCGTTCGAATAGACGCCGAGGCTGGAGAGCGTGCCGCCCGGACGCAGGACGCGCAGCGCCGATTCGAACGTTCCCTGCGTGCCGAGCGCCTCGATCGCCACGTCGACGCCGCGGCCGTCGGTGAGCTTCATGATCTGCTCGACCGGGTCGCCCTTCTTGAAGTCGACGACGATGTCGGCGCCGAGGCGCTTGGCGACGGCCAGGCGCTCCGGCACGGTATCGACGCCGATGATCGTCGTGGCGCCCATCAGCTTGGCGCCGGCGACGGCGCAGAGGCCGATCGGGCCGAGCGCGAACACCACCACCGTGTCGCCGATCTTCACGCCGCCGCTCTCGGCGCCGGCGAAGCCCGTCGACATGATGTCCGGGCACATCAGGATCTCTTCGTCCGAAAGGCCGTCCGCGACCGGGCTGAGATTGGCGGCGGCGTCCGGCACCAGGACATATTCGGCCTGGCAGCCGTCGATGGTGTTGCCGAACTTCCAGCCGCCCATCGCCTTGAAGCCGTGCTTGGTGCCGGGTCCGTCCTGCGAGCCGCAGCCGCACAGGCACGCATAGCTGTGGCCGCTCGGCGTGATGGCGCCGGCGATGACGCGCTGGCCTTCCTGGTAGCCCTCGACCGCCGAGCCGAGTTTCTCGATGACGCCGACCGGCTCATGGCCGATCGTCAGGCCCTTGGCGACGGGATACTCGCCCTTGAGGATGTGGATGTCGGTGCCGCAGATCGTCGTCGTGGTGATCCGCATCAGCGCATCGCGCGGTCCGACATCGGGAATGGGTTTCTCGTCGAGGACGATACGACCAGGTTCAACGAATATGGCGGCTTTCATGCGCGGCATCGAAACCTCCTTCGACCGGCTGGCGGGAGGTGTCACTCAAGCGTGGAACCGTGACACCCAGACGAAGGCAGATGGTACGCGCGCCGCGCTTGTATAGGTTTGATCCCGATCAACTGGGCGTAAGCCGCTGCGTCGGCCCCCCCGTCGAGGCTCACCGGCGCGCGCTGTGCTCGCCGTCATTGATGCCCCGGTCGCCGACGAGGGTGTCGACGCTGTCCGCCTTTTCCGTGCGGTCGCGATAGATCGCGGCACGGGCGAGCAGCATCAGCGTCACCGGCGTCGTCACCGTGACGAAGGCGGTGATCAGGAGTTCGTGCAGAACCAGGCGCGATTGCAGCACCGAGAAGCAGAGCATCGAGGCGATCAGGATGGCGCCGGCGCCACCGGTCGTGCCGAGGGTGGGCGCATGCACGCGTTCGTAGAAGGTCTTGAAGCGGACGAGGCCGATGGTGCCGAGCAGGGTCAGGCCGGAGCCGAGCAGCAGCAGGAACGCGATCGCGAGCGCGGCCCAGGCGGGGAGGTCGTGCAGGCCGGTCATTCGATCACCTCGCCGCGCATCAGGAACTTGGCGAGCGCCGCCGTCGAGACGAAGCCGAGCAGCGCGATGACCAGCGCCGCCTCGAAATAGATCATGGTGCCATTGCGGATGCCAAAGGTCAGGATCAGCAGCATGCCGCAGACATAGATGGCGTCGACGCCGAGCACGCGGTCCTGGGCGCGCGGGCCGACGAGGATGCGGTAGGCGGCGCAGGCCATGGCCGCGGCCAGCATCAACTGGGAGGCCAGCAGCGACCAGAGGAGGATGGTCGTGCTCATTCGAAGATCTCCCTCAGCAACTGCTCGTAGCGCGTCTGGATGGTCTCGACCCACGCGTCGCGGTCGACCAGGTCCAGCACGTGGATCAGCAGCCGACCGTTCTCGGCATGATACTCGACCCAGGCCGTGCCCGGCGTCGCCGTGACGATGCAGGCGAGGACGGCGAGCCCGGTGCGGTCGCGCAGCGTCAACGGAATGACGACGAAGCCCGGACGGCGCTCGCGGCGCCCGCCGCTCAGCACGAGCCCGGCGACAGCGACGTTGGAATGATAGATGTCGACCAGCACGCGCGCGATCAGCACCGGGATCTTGTGCCATTTGCGGATGCGCGGCTTGTCCGGCTGCAGCGCCGCCATGGCGAGGCTGGCGACCACCGCGATGATGGTGCCGAGGATCAGGTGGCCGAGCGAGAAGCTGTTCAGGAGCAGCCACATCACGATCAGCGACGCCGTCAGCAGCGGATAGGGCAGGAGCCGCCTCATGGCGTCACCTCCGGCGCTGCCGGCGCGGCCGGCGGCGTGACGCGCGGCGCGGTCATGACGTTGCGGATATAGGTGTGCGGCGTGTGCAGCGCCTGCGCCGTCTGGTCCATGTAGCGCATGACCGGGCCGCCGAAGATCGTCAGTCCGACACAGAGCGACAGCAGGAAGGCGATCGGCGCGATTTCCATCAGGAGCACGCGCGGCACGACGCCCTCGATCGGCGCCCAGAAAGCCTGGATGCCGGCGCGGGTCAGCGAGATCATCGCGGCGAGGCCGGAGAGAACCAGCAGCGCGACGAAGGCCCAGATCGCGACCGAGAGGCTGCCGCCCTCGGTCAGGCCCTCCGGATTGAGCAGCGCCGTCAGGATCGCGAACTTGCCGACGAAGCCGGAAAGCGGCGGCAGGCCGGCGAGCAGCAGGCCGCAGGCGGCGAAGCAGAGGCCGAGAATGGCGAGGGTCGAGGGAATGGCGACGCCGATCTCCTCCTCGGTCTCCTCTTCCTCGAGATCTTCGCCATAGGCGTCGAGGGTGATGGCGAGCACGCCGGCGGAGGGGTCCTGCACGCGGTCGATCAGCTCGATCAGCAGGAAGAAGGCGCTGATGGCGAGCGTCGAGCTCACCATGTAGTAGAGCGCGCCGGCGGTGGCCGAGACATTGGCGATGCCGATCGCCGCCAGCATCGTGCCGGACGAGACGAGGATGTAGTAGCCGGCGAGGCGGCCCTTGGCCTGTGAGGCCATCACGCCGATGGCGCCGAAGGCGATGGTCGCCATGCCGCCGACGAGAAGCCAGGAATCGCCGAAGCCGCTCGAGGGGCCGGCCTCGACGCCGAACAGCAGCGGCGACAGCCGCAGCAGCACATAGACGCCGACCTTGGAGAGGATGGCGAAGATCGCGGCGACCGGCGCGGCGGCGGCGTTATAGGCGGTGGGCAGCCAGAAGCCGAGCGGCCACATGCCGGCCTTGACCAGGAAGGCGATGCCGAGAATGCCGGCGCCGGCGTCGAGCAGCATGCGGTCGGAGGCCGGGACGGCGCCGATGCGCAGCGCCAGGTCGGCCATGTTGAGCGTGCCGGTCACGCCATAGATCATGGCGACGCCGATCAGGAACAGCGACGAGGCGGCGAGATTGACGACGACATAGTGCATGCCGGCCTTGACCCGGCCCTGGCCGGAGCCGTGCAGCACCAGGCCGTAGGACGAGGCCAGCATCACCTCGAAGAAGACGAAGAGGTTGAACAGGTCGCCGGTCAGGAAGGCGCCGTTGACGCCCATCAGGAGCAGCTGGAACAGCGTGTGGAAATGCGGGCCGCTCCGGTGCCAGCGCGCCAGCGAATAGACGACGGCGGCGAGCGCCAGCATCGCCGTCAGCACCAGCATCAGCGCCGACAGGCGATCGAGCACCAGCACGATGCCGAACGGCGCCGGCCAGTTGCCGAGCAGGTAGACGCTCGTCACCGGCGTGTTCATCTCGGTCGGCGTGTCGGCATAGTCGAGCAGCGCGATCGCGACCAGCGCCAGGGCGATGGTCGCCAGCACGTTGATGGCGGCCTTCAGCACATGCCGGCGTTCGTCGATCAGCAGCAGTGCCGCGCCGGTCATGACCGGCAGCAGGATCGGGACGATGACGAGGTGTTGCGCCCAGTTCATTGGCTGGGCTCCCGGCCGTCGACATGGTCACTGCCGGTGAGGCCGCGCGAGACCAGCAATACGACGAGGAACAGCGCCGTGGTGGCGAAGCCGATGACGATCGCCGTCAGCACCAGAGCTTGCGGGATCGGATCGGCGAAATCGGCCGGATTGACCACTGCGCTCGACTTCAGCACGGGCGCCGCCGCCGACTTCAGCCGGCCCATCGAGAAGATGAACAGGTTGACGCCATAGGCGATCAGCGACAGGCCGATGATGACCTGATAGGTGCGCGGCCGGAACAGCAGCCACACGCCGGAGCCGATCAGGACGCCGATGCCGATCGAGAGGACGAGTTCCATCAGGCGGCCTCCTCTTCGGCGGCGGCGGCCGCGCGGGCGCTGCGGAGGCGACGGATCGACTGGTGCGCGATCGCGATCAGCATCAGGCTGGTCGCGCCGAGGACGAGCGAGAAGACGCCGAAGTCGAACAGCGTCGCGCTCGCCGCCGGAACGGAGCCGATCAGCGGCAGCTCGACATATTGCGAGTGCGAGGTCAGGAACGGATAGCCGAACACCCACGACCCGGAACCGACGACGGCGGCGAGCAGGATGCCGAGGCCGATCCAGCGGACGGGCAGCACGCGCAGCCGGTCCTCCACCCAGATCGTGCCGGCGGCCATGTATTGCAGGATGAAGGCGGAGGCCATGGCGACGCCGGCCGCGAAGCCACCGCCCGGCAGGTCATGGCCGCGCACGAACAGATAGGCCGCGAACACGATGATGACCGGGAACAGCCACTGCATGATCAGCGCCGGGACCAGCAGGTAGTCGCTGATCGTGTCGCCGACCTTGCGGTCGGGCTGGGCGTCGTCATGCGCATTCTGGATCCGTTGCTGTTCGGGCGATTCGATGCTGTCGGGAGCGGGGCGGAATCGGCGCAGCAGCGCGAACACGGTGAGCGCGACGATGCCGAGCACCGTGATCTCGCCGAAGGTGTCGAAGGCGCGGAAGTCGACCAGGATGACGTTGACGACGTTCTTGCCGCCGCCCTCCGAATAGGCCTTCTCGATGAAGTAGTCGGCGATGGTGGCGGGCTGGGTCCGCGTCATGATCGCATAGGACACCAGCATGGCGCCGCCGCCGGCGGCGATCGCCATGGCGAAGTCGCGATAGCGGCGAACCTTGGCCATCAGCGGCACGGAATCCGGCACGATCTCGGGCGACCGCTTCGGCAGCCAGCGCAGGCCGAGCAGGATCAGCACGGTTGTCACCACCTCCACGAGAAGCTGGGTCAGTGCTAGGTCGGGCGCGGAGAGCCAGACGAAAGTGAGGCAGGTCATCAGCCCCGCGCCGCCGAGCATCATCAGGGCCGCGAGGCGATGATATTTCGCCTGAAAGGCAGCCCCCAGCGCCGCGAAGCTGCCTATCGTCCAGATCATGGTGAA